>NZ_JAJCGR010000012.1:0-98325 GCF_020553125.1 Blautia sp. MSK20_18 | reverse complement strand
TATTTGCGACAGCTCAGTTATAATACCACTGGGAGTTATGCTTGTCAACCATAAATTTCAATTTTTTTAGATTTTCCTGGAAGTTTATCTTTATAGGACAATTTTTTATTCTTATTTGTAATTTTAGGATTATCTTTATTGTTGTTTATTGTGTTGTTTATCGTGTTGTTTTTTAATAATAAGACTCTTCGCTGGATGGCGCTACGCCGGTCGCATTTTCAATGCGGGAATATGCAGGGGGAAGGCCATCTCAGAGTTCCGTAGCCCGAAGGCCCTCCCCCTGCACCCCCACCCTCTTGGGCACGGAAGGAGTTCTGCGTTGTTGTGTGTGCTGTGTTGTTGACTTTTGTCTGTATGCTTCGGTATTCAGGATGGAACGTTGTGCCGATCTGGTTTCTGTATTCTTCGGTACTTATGGTGGTACGCTGTGCCGATCTGGTCCCTGTATTCTTCGATATTTATGGTGATACACTGGGCCGATCTGGTTCCTGTATTCTTCGATATTTATGGTGGTACGCTGGGCCGATCTGGTCCCTGTATTCTTCGATATTTATGGTGGTACGCTGGGCCGATCTGGTCCCTGTATTCTTCGATATTTATGGTGGTACGCTGGGCCGATCTGGTCCCTGTATTCTTCGATATTTATGGTGGTACGCTGAGCCGGGCTGCTGCGGAGGAGGGGTGATTACTACTTGGGCTGCGGGAGATGGCGTTATTGCGGCAGAGCCTGCTGTCTGAGCCGAAGGCGAGTTCTGTACTTGGCGATCTTTGTGATCCCTTTCACAAAGGTGACCGTCGTCAGCCCTGTATCTCCCGCAAAAATTCCCGGATACGCCGAACTCTCACCCACATAACCATGTGTAACCATTGATGCAGGGATATGGATACGGGTAAGACTTGTACATTGCTTAAATGCACCTGCTTCTACCACCACCCCATTATCCAGAATGTGGATGGAAGAAAGGAATGTACAGCCGGAAAAAGCTCCTCTTCCACTGCCTGTTCCACACTCTCTTCTGCTGAAAAATCAGCTGCACTGACCAGCATTCCCGAATCCAGGCTGCCAGCCAGAAGCGTCATTTCAGCATCAATGCCAGTTTTCTTTTCATACCCAATCCTCCTTAAAAAATATAAAGCAGCCATATTTTATTACTGCTTATTATCCTGATTTTCTTTCTGATTCTTTTCTTTTTTCTGAGCAGTACTGTCGGACTCTGCAGAATCTCCCTGCATGATCTTATTCAGTTCCTGGATCATCTCTTCATCCTTCAAACGGAATTTTACCTCTACACGTCTGGACGCATCCTTATCTACATTTCCTTCTGCATCCAAAACCGGATCTGACATGGAATGCCCATTCACTGTCAGACAATCCTTCAGTTCCTGAACCTGTGAATCCTTCAGAAAATCACTCTTAATATCCAAAAGATACTGCGCTACCGCCAGAGACCTCTTCTGTGACAGCTCCAGGTTATAACTGTAATCTCCGTCTGTATCCGTATAACCATCAATAATGATCTCGCCAAGATATTTCTTATAGGAATCATCCAGCAATACCTTACAATATGTCGGCAGTACCATAGACAATGTCATCTTACCGGAATCGGTAAGCTCTGCCTGATCATAATCAAACATAACATTGGCATTCAACGTCAGCGCACCTGTCTGTGGATCAATATCCACATTGAGGTTCTTTTTTTCAAATTCCTTCTGCAAAGCTTCCACAACCTCCGCTTTCACGCCGATGATCTTGTCGATCTTCTCCTGCTGCTCTTCCAGAAGCTCTGTTTTTTCATCCAGCGCAGACTGCTGCTCTTTCAGTGTATCCTGCTGGCTGGAAAGCTTCTTTTTCTGAGAGGACAGCTTTTTCTGCTGTTCTTTCAGCTTTTCCTGCTGTGCCTCCAGTGTTTCCTGCTGTTTGGCAAGCTTCTCCGCCAGAGAAGACAGTTCTTCATCCTGAGATTTGATCTGCTTGTCCTTGGACTTGATCTGCTCATCCTGGCTCTTTAATGTTCCTGCCTGCTCATCCAGCGCATTCTGTTTTTCAAGAAGCTCTTCTGTATATTTTTCCTGAAGAGCGATTTTTTCATCCCGTTCCTTCAGACTGTCCTGATAGCTCTTCTGTGCCTGAAAAAGTGTCACACACATGATCAGAACAAAAAGCAGCAAAACTCCTGCCATCATATCCGAATAAGAACGCCAGACATTAAACCCATGCTCCTCCGGCTTTCTTTTTTTGCGCATTGACAATTCCTCTCTTATTTAAATAAACCAAAACGGCTTTTCTGTGCTGCCTTCGTTGCCTCACGGATACTGCGCTCGATCTCATCCAGCAGCGCTTCCTGTCTTGCACCCTGTCCTTCCAGAAGATCCTCCAGACCCGTCAGCTTATCCTTAAGTTCCTGGATACCGGCATTGCTTCCATAGCCCCAGGGCTGTCCGGCGATCAGATGGATATCACGGTTATTTTTTGCCGTCTTGATCTCAGAAAGAAGCCTGCGTACCTCATCCAGAACACTGTTGACCATCTTCTGGCTCTCGGTAAATTCTTTCACTCTGGCTTCAAAATCTTCGATCATCTTCTTATCTTCACGAAGAAGCTCCTCACTGATCCTACTGGAATCCGCAACTGCTTTCATCCCTTCTGCAGCACTGTCCACATACTGGCGCATAGATGCATTACAGTTTTTCCAGAGATCTGCGGATTCTTTTTCATTTTCATGCATATGCCGGGCAAACTTTTCGTAATCCTGTTTCTGCAGCTGCTGGATCATCTGATTATCCCGGATAATACGGTCTGCAGTCTTCATATAACTGCTCTGCATCTCATCGATTTCCTTAATGGCATCCTTCATGGCACGTTCCTGCTTCGTAAAAGTTTCACTCAGCTGACTGCTCATGGTCTTGTACAATTCTGATGTATATTCTGTATTCTCCTTCTGCACCTTCTTAAGTTCTGCCAGAGCATCATTAAAATCTTCAAACTGCATCTGAAAGGAACCATGCATCTCGCTTAAAAACGTATCCAGGATCTCCCGGATCGCATCCTGCTGCCCTTTTGTCACAGATGCGGCAAGAACGTCCAGAGAATCATTCATCTTCTGAAAAGTAGGTGTGATCACTTTCTCAAAGCTATCTGCCATCTGCACAGAAAACTGTTCCGCCATCTGTTTCATGGCTTCTGTCTGCGTCTTCTGGCTGGAAACAAGGAGATTCCAGGACTCATTCTCCGCAGTAGGGAGCACCAGTGCGTGAAAACGATCCAGAAAATCCTGCATCGCCTGGGACATCGCAGAATATCCGCTTTTCATCCCAAATGTGTACACAACAGAAAGTGCAACTCCATAAATGGAAGTCAGAAACGCAACTTTGATGCCATCTACAAGAGCGGATACCGAGCTTGTCATCACTTCATAATCTGTGGGCTGGAAATTCTTAAGTCCCCACACAAGACCGATAAATGTTCCAAGGATACCAAGGCTTGTAAAAATGTCCGGAGCCATCTCAAGGAGTCTCTTGTGGATATGTACATCTACATCCTCAATATTCACAAAATCCTCTACTTCAGCGATCCCTTCTTCCGTTCTGCTGATGCTGTCAACAAAATCATCCATCTTTTTGTCGAGATAGCGGTCACCGAAAATCCCTCGCAGCTGCCCAATCTCTTCTTTTCTGGCTCTTCCCGGAAGCTGAAACACCTCTGTGATCTCACCAGCGCCATGCTTCAGTGCTCTTGACAGGTTATCCATCCGATATAAACCTGCAAAAAGCCCCACTGCATATATGATCAGCATAAGTCCCAGAAATGTAAAATTATAAAGCAACACATTCCCGGAGCCTTTTCCAACATAAGCAGTCAGGGTTGCCGCGGCCACTGTTACTGCCAGAAACAGCACTGTATTCATAAACTTTTTTCCCATAATATGCCTCCCCTGTCTTTATTTTTGAAAAAAGTTACTCTTTTGTTCCCATACTATCATAACATCTTCCCTAAAACAACCAGAAAGGACAATTCCTTCGCCAAAAGAATTGTCCTTTCGTCTTTTTTCTATTTATACTTTTATTTATACTTTTATACGGCAGGCTGCATCATCGCTGATCAGGATCCTGCGTCCGCAAACACCTACGATCACTCCGCCAAGTATCCTGCTTATGATCTGTACGGTCTTTCCTTCACTGACATCATATTGTCTGATCTGTTCCATAGTCTCCGGCATTCCGGTCATCCACTTGATCGTGTAGCTTTCCCCTGCTTTTGTCTCATTTAATGACTGCATATACTCACCCCATTCCATATATCACATCACTATCAGTAATTATCCTCTATCCGTAGGCGGATATTCGCAATCCGCACTTGGTTAAATGATTTCATATAATTCTAACACAATTCTGCATCTTTATATAATTAGTAAAGTTTAACTTTTATTTTTCTGAATCATTCATTATTTTTATATATTTTATCTCATTTTATCTCAATTAGTCAATCATAACCTGTGAAATTCCACCAATAAAAACAAGCAAAAAAAGAAACGCAGAACAGCCATTACAGTTATTCTGCGTTTCTCATTATTTTCTATGCATAAACTCTATCTTCTTCCAGAAGCGTTGTCTTTCCATTCTTTACTTCCACAAGATTAACACAGCAGTTTGGCGGCACGGAGCCTCTCCAGAAATTCTCCGGATCAGGATCTACATTCTGAAGAAGAGCACGGACTGCACATCCATGAGAGGCAACAAGAATTGTTTTATCCGCAAGAGTCGGATCTGATGTTATTTCATCCCAGAAATCCTTTGTCCTGGCGATTACATCAAAAATATCCTCGCCCTTTTCCGGTCGTTTAAAATTTACCGGAGCACGGAAAAAAGTCTCGATCTGCGGATCGATATAATTGCCATCTGCATCTCTTACCTGATCACCCTCCAACACACCAAAATCGATCTCCTGGATCCGCTTATCCGGTATGATCGGAACATCGCGTTTCCCCAGAACATATTCTGCCGTCTGTTTTGCCCTTGAGAGCGGACTTGTAAAACAGATATCAAACTTCACATCACGGAGAGCTTCTCCGGTTTTTTCTGCAAGAAGGATCCCTTCCTTCGCAAGAGGTACATCCGCTGCGCCCTGAAGCTTTTTTAATTTATTCCACTCAGTCAGGCCATGTCTTACAATGTAGATCAGCATCAGCTTCTCAGCTCGATTCCAAGTCCGTTAAGACCATTCATGATCTTTTTCATTGCTGCGGAGATCTCGTTTTCACCAAGAGTCTTGTCATGGGCACGGAATACCAGAGAATAAGCCATGGATTTGAAACCTTTCTCAATCTGTGCGCCCTCGTAGATATCGAACAGCTGATAACTCTCAAGAATATTTCCGCCTCTCTGATCAAAAATCTCCTCGATCTGTCCTGCGAGAACTGCATGGGGAACTACAAGGCTCAGGTCACGAGTTACAGCCGGATATTTGGCAATTCCTGTATATTTGTGGTTGAAACCAGCAAATTCCAGAACATCCAGAATGTCGATCACTGCGATATATGCCTTTTCTCCGATAGAGTAATTATCTGCAACAGCCGGATGAACCTCACCTAAGTATCCAACTACCTTACCCTCGTAGATCATGTTAGCCTGTCTTCCTGGATGAAGGAATGGTTTTCCGCTGTTTGGATCGTAGGTAACCTTTTTCTTCATTCCGATCTTCTCGAAGAACTCCTCGCATACACCCTTCATATCAAAGAAATCGCCTTTTCCGTACATTCCAAGTGTAAACATGGTACGCTCATCCGGAAGCTCTGTAACCGGAAGGGACTTCGGAAGATAGATATTTCCAAGCTCGTAAAGACGAACATCTTTATTACGTCTGTTATAGTTTGTGGAAAGGGATGCCAGCATACCGTTCAGTGTGCTTGTACGCATGATACTGTAGTCCTCTCCAAGAGGATTGCTGATGGTGATGACTTTACGAAGATCACTGTCCTCAGGAATACAAAGCTTGTCAAATACCTTCGGGCTTTCGAAAGAATAGGACATTCCCTCTGAGAATCCGCAGTATTCTGCGATATCTCTTGCAACCTCCTGGATACGAAGCTTAAATGGCAGCTTACCTGTAGTAGCCTCTCCTGTAGGAAGTGTCATCGGGATCTTATCATAGCCATAGAATCTTGCAACCTCCTCTGCAACATCTGCATTACAGTGGATATCCTGACGGAATGTCGGTGCAACGATCTCGTCTGTTTTTTCATCATAAGCCAGTTCTACACGTCCAAGATAATCGATCATCTCTTCTTTTGTAAGGCTGGTTCCAAGAAGCTTGTTGATCTTCTCAGGCTCAAATTTTACTCTGGATGGCTCTCTTGTCTCGCTGCAGACATCAACCATTCCGCCTACAACCTCACCTGCACCAAGCTCTTCCATCAGCTGGCATGCACGGTCAATTGCAGCCTGTGCATTGTTCGGGTCAAGACCCTTCTCAAATTTACCGGATGCATCTGTACGAAGTCCGATCCTCTTGGAAGAAAGACGGATGCTGGTTCCATCGAAGCACGCCGCCTCAAAAAGAACCGTTTTTACATCGTCTGTGATCATGGAATTCTCTCCACCCATGATACCCGCGATGCCGACAGCCTTCTCACCGTCACAGATCATCAGAACGTTCTCATCCATGATACGCTCCTGGCCATCCAGTGTGACGAATTTCTCATCTTTTCCTGCACGGCGTACAACGATCTCCTGATTTGCGATGGTATCCAGATCATATGCATGCATTGGCTGTCCAAACTCTTCCATTACATAGTTTGTGATATCAACCAGGTTGTTGATCGGGCGGATTCCATTGGAAGCCAGACATCTCTGCATCCACTTCGGGGACGGACCAATCTTGACATTTTTTACAACTCTTGCACAGTAACGCGGGCAAAGCTCCGGATCCTCTACAGTAACCTTTACATAATCGGAAGCTTTCTCATCATTTTCCTTAACCTCTACAATCGGCGGGCAGAATTTCTTCTGGAAGGTTGCTGCTGCCTCTCTTGCGATTCCAAGAACACCGTAGCAGTCTACACGGTTGGAAGTGATCTCATACTCAAATACCACATCGTCAAGGCCAAGTGCCTTAACAGCGCTCTCACCCACAACTGCGTCCTCAGGAAAAATATAGATTCCGTATTCCGGTGCTTCCGGATACATTTCTCTGGTGCTTCCAAGTTCCTCGATAGAGCACATCATACCAAAGGACTCAACGCCACGGAGTTTGCCTTTTTTGATCTTGATCCCTCCGGGAGTCATTTTTCCATCATGGCCGCCTGCAACACGTCCGCCATCAAGAACAACCGGAACCTTATCTCCTTCTTTTACATTTGGAGCGCCTGTTACGATCTGCACACTCTCAGTTCCGATATTTACCTGGCAGATGATCAGCTTATCTGCATCCGGATGTTTCTCGATCTTATCGATCTGGCCGATCACGATCTTATCGAGATCTGCATCCAGCTCTGTAAAGCCCTCTACCTTTGTGCCTGTCAAGGTCATGGCATCTGTATATTCCTGTGCCGTTACATCCAGATCCGGCACATATGTTTTAATCCAAGATAATGAAGTATTCATTTTGGTTGTCCCTTCTTTTTTCTATATTTACTGTCAGACGGATACTCATGATCCGTGTTCACTGTTTTAGAACTGTTTCAGGAATCTGCTGTCGTTCTCATAGAGAAGACGCATATCATCGATCTCATATTTCAGAAGTGCGATACGCTCCAGACCTACACCAAAGGCAAATCCTGTATACTCATCCGGATCGATCCCGCACATACGGAGAACATTCGGATGAACCATACCACAGCCAAGGATTTCGATCCAGCCGGAACCTTTACAGAAACGGCAGCCTTTTCCGCCGCATTTGAAGCAGGAAACATCAACCTCAGCGCTCGGCTCTGTGAACGGGAAATGATGCGGACGGAATTTGGTCTTTGTCTCCGGTCCGAACAGCTCTTTTGCAAACTCCTGAAGGGTTCCCTTAAGATCTGCAAACGTAACATTCTTATCAATAACAAGGCCCTCGATCTGATGGAAGGAAGGTGAATGTGTTGCATCTACCTCGTCAGAACGGAATACACGGCCAGGTGCGATCATACGGATCGGAAGCTTGCCTTTTTCCATCTCACGTGCCTGCACCGGTGATGTCTGGGAACGGAGCAGAATGGAATCATTGATAAAGAATGTATCCTGCTCATCTCTTGCCGGATGATCCTCCGGAATATTCAGCTTTGTAAAGTTGTAGTCCGCATACTCAACCTCCGGACCTTCCACAACCTCATAGCCCATTCCGATGAAAATACGCTCAACTTCTTCCAGAGCGATAGTATTCGGATGGCGATGACCGATCTTCGCTTTCTTTGCAGGAAGTGTTACATCGATCACTTCTGCCTTCATTTTTTCCTCACGGACCTTCTCCTCGAAATCCTTTTTGGAGGCTTCCAGAAGTTCTTCGATCTTAGCTCTTGTCTCATTGACAAGTTGTCCAACCTTCGGACGTTCTTCCGGAGCAACATCCTTCATACCTTTTAAGATTGCAGTAAGCTCACCTTTTTTTCCAAGATATGCAACACGCACATCATTCAGCTTATCCAGGCCCTCGGATTCCTCGATCCGTTTTCTGGCATTTTCAGCCAGTTCCTGAAGTCTTTCTTTCATATCCATGGTCTATTTCTCCTTTAATTAAAATGATCAAATGATCCGCCGCCCACCCCGAAGATCCAGATATGGGCAATAAAAAAACCGTCCCTTATAAAAGGGACGGAATATCCGCGGTACCACCCAGTTTCCCATGAAAAGATCACGGGCACCTCTTGTCTGCTTAACGCGCAGCTTACGTCATCTCCTACTGTTACTTCAGAGAGGAAGCTCCGGTGGGAAATTCAAGAACCATCTGAACCCGGGGAAGCTTACAGCCGGTGACTTCCCTTCTCTGTGAGAAAATGATCCTCTATAAACACCTTCACAGCTTTTCTGTCTTTTAATACTATGCCACAAGGTCTGCCTTCTGTCAAGCGCAAAGTCAGGATTCTTTGGAACTGTTTTTTTCATTTTCTTTCTTGGAAAGAAGTGTTTTTACAGATCTCTGGGCCTTTCGGAATTCATTTTCGAAGTAGGCATTGATCTCCGCCCCGTAAAGAAGCAGGTTCATACACACATACAGCCACAGCATTACCATGATCAGCGCAGTCAGACTTCCGTACATATTTCCAAAATTCGGAAAAAATTCAAAATACAGAGAAAATCCATAGGAAAATATCATCCATGCCACTGCGATCATAAATGCACCCGGAAGCTGGCTTTTAAAGGTTGCCTTTCGGTTTGGAAGCACTTTATAAAGGACCAGAAACACTGCAAACAGCACGGCAAATACAAGCAATGTCCTGGCCCCTATAACCTTGGCCAGCAGCCTCCCGAGAATCGGAATGGTTCTCTGTGCAGCTACTTGGATTCGATTACCAAGAACCAGGACCAGAAGAGTGACAATGATCGCCAGCACAAACAACAGCATATAAAAAACCGAATAGATTCGGGTCATCAGCCAGTTTCGGGTTTCCTTTACATGATAAATGGTATTTAAGCCATTGGTGATCGCCTGCATTCCCTTTCCGGACGCCCAAAGCGCCATCAGCGCAGACAACGGCACGATGGCTGTACTTCTTTTGTATACTTCTACCACAATGCTCAGCACAAAGGTCTGCAGATTTCCGGGCACAAACCCGATGATGGCATCCCTGACAACATTATAGCTTAACGGTGTATAACGGATCAGCGTTGTAAGAAACAGTATAAACGGGATAAAAGACATGATCAGAAAATACGCTGCCTGGGCCGCATATGCACTGACATGATCTCCGTTTGCCCTGCGCACAAATCCCAGCATGAGCTGGATTATATTTTTCTTTTCCTCGTCCATGCTGACCTCCCTCAGGTTTCTTTTTTCACCAGGAAAAACGTTCAAATCCGATCTTATCCTGGATTTCCGGAAAAAGCTTTACTTCCGGCTGCAGGCTCTTATGTTCACCTATCATCTTTTCCATCCATACCATATTATACCAGCGGTTAAACTTATAGCCGCATCTGTGGAACTCTCCCACACGCTTATAGCCGAAATGCTTATGAAAATCCACACTGGCACTGGTCAGGTATTCATCATCTTTTGGTGCAACTGCAATGCAGGCGTTCAGGTTCAGAATTCCCATCTCTGCAAGAAGACTCTCCAAGGCTCGATAGAGTCTGCCTCCTGCACCGCTGCCCCGCCGGTCATGTCTCACATAAACAGACATCTCCGCACACCAGCCATAAGCAGCCCTCGGGTGAAACGCCGAACCATAGGCATATCCCAGAATCTCTCCCTTCTCTTCTGCCACAATATACGGATATTTCACCTTTATATCATGGATTCGCTGCGTAAACTCTTCTATGGAAGGTGTTTCGTATTCAAATGTGATCGCAGTTTTTTCTACGTAGTAGGAATAAATTTCCAAAAGTGTTGCTGCATCCTTCTCTTCTGCCACACGTATCTGCATTGCCTTCTCGCACCTCTTTTATTTCTGTTTGTCTGTTATTTCACAAAGAAACGGTAAACCGTTTCAGAGCTGTACTCTTCACCGGGAAGCAGGATCGGAGAATGGAAATCCTCTACATTGACTGCATTTGGCTCCACCTGTGTCTCCAGGCAGAATCCATAACGTTCATGATAAACATGACCGTTCTTTCCCTTCTCATCCTTAACAAAATTGCCTGCATAGAACTGCACACATGGGCAGTCGGAGGAAACCTCCATACCGATACCGGATTCCTTACAGTATGCAGTAGCGATCGAACGGACATTGCCCTTTGCATAATTATCGGTTACATAGTTATGGTCATAACCACCTGTGAACTTCAGCTGTTCAAAATCCGCCTCAATGTCTCTGCCGATCGGTTTGGAAACATTAAAATCCATCGGCGTTCCCGCCACCGGTGCATATTCACCGGTAGGAATGGACTGGCTGTCTTTTACCGGAGTAAAATACTTCGCATGAATACATACTTCCTGGTCAAGCACATCTCCGCTGCCTTCTCCGTTCAGATTAAAATAAGAATGGTTGGTCATATTGGCAACGGTAGCTGCATCAGAGCGTCCTCTGTAAAAAATCTTCAGTTCGTTTTCCTCTGTGAATTCATATTTCACAACAATGGAAAATTCTCCCGGAAATCCGTTCTCTCCATCCGGACTGATGCGGAAGAAATCCACGCTATTCTTCTCCTGGGAAATTTCTTTTACTTCCCACAGCTTTTTCTCAAAGCCATCCGGACCGCTGTGAAGATTGTTATGATTCTCATTCTCTGCAAGAACCACTTCTTTATTATCAATAAAAAATCTGGAATTCTCGATACGGTTTCCACTTCTTCCAATGATCGCACCGAAAAAGCATCCATTAATCTCATATCCTCGGATATCGTCATATCCAAGGACCACATCCTTCAGATCTCCGTTCTTATCCGGAACACATATCTTCACCAGGATCGCACCATACTGAAGCACTTCCGCATAGGCACCTTTTTTATTCTCAAGATGATAGATTTTTACTTCTTCTCCTGTAGGAAGTACCCCAAATTTCCTTTCAGAAACACTCATGTTTTAATTCCTCCCATATATGAAAAAAGAGCCACTAACCGGCTCTATGTCTTTAACCGATTAATCCCGGGATGCCGTTCCCTTATTTTTGACGCCTAGCAGATGCTAGGTGGGTATCCTCAACAGTGTCTTCTGCCTACCACGACGTGAGGTCTGACATCCAACCTGCGATTTTGGATTCCCAAAATGTCAATGTAGGTTCAAAAAGAAAAGGGGGATCGAACATTCCAGGATTCGGTTTTCGTTGTTTTTATTATAAACCAGTATTTGTGCTTTTTCAACAGAAAATACATTTTCTTACTGATTTTATTATCAATTATTATTTGATCTTAAGGATATCCTTTACTGCTGCCGGCATATCCACTGCATCTACCACCCTGTCATGAAGAACCGGGGCAGTACGGATTTCTTCAACTGCACGTGGAACAGGTACTCCGGAAAGCGCACTTAATGCGTCTACAAGGCCAAAATCATCCAGATCTTTATGCTCCTCACCAAGTGCTTCCATAACACTTCTTGTGAATTTATACGGACTTGCAGTAGAGGCGATCACTGTCGGAAGATGATCCGCTGTCTCACTTACATACTTCTTATATACGCCGGCTGCAACTGCAGTATGCGTATCAATCACATAATTGCTGTTTTTGTAGATATCACTGATGGCCTGTGCAGTCTCATCTTCACTGCAGAAATTACCATAAAAATCAACAAGCTGTGCTTTCATCTCGTCAGTAATGGTATATTCGCCGCCCTCACTTAAGGATTTCATAAGCTCTGCACATTTTTCAGCATTTTCTCCGGTAAGACGATAGATCAGTCTTTCCAGATTGCTGGAGATCAGGATATCCATGGAAGGAGATGTCGTAAGGATGAAATCTCTCTTTCTGTCATAGGTTCCTGTGCGGAAGAAATCATAAAGAACACGGTTCTCATTCGATGCACAGATCAGCTTGTGGATCGGAAGTCCCATCTGTTTCGCATAGTATGCAGCAAGGATATTTCCGAAGTTTCCGGTAGGAACTACCACATTGATCTCCTGTCCGTCTTTGATCCTGCCATCGCGTACCAGTGATGCGTAGGCATATACATAATATACGATCTGAGGAACAAGACGACCGATGTTGATAGAGTTTGCAGAAGAAAACTGGAAGCCTGCCTGATCCAGCTCTGCTGCCAGCTCATGATCATTGAACATCTTCTTAACTGCAGTCTGGGCATCATCAAAGTTACCGGTAATACCTACCACATAAGTGTTGGCACCCTTCTGAGTTACCATCTGTTTCTCCTGGATCGGGCTGACACCATGCTTCGGATAAAATACAATGATCTTCGTTCCCGGCACATCTGCAAAGCCTGCCATGGCAGCTTTACCGGTATCTCCTGATGTTGCGGTAAGGATCACGATCTCATTCTTAACATTATTCTTCTTCGCTGCAGTTGTCATCAGATGCGGAAGAATGGAAAGTGCCATATCCTTAAATGCAATGGTCGCGCCATGGAACAGTTCCAGGAAATATGCCCCATCCGCTTCATGAAGAGGCGCGATCTTTTCTGTATCAAATTTGCTGTCGTATGCTTTGTTGATACAGTTCTTAAGCTCATCCTCGGTAAAATCTGTAAGGAAACGGCTCATTACCTCATATGCTGTCTCCTGGTAGGTCATCTGTGCCAGCTTGTCCATTGGTACATCCAGCTGTGGAATGCTTTCAGGCACGAACAGTCCGCCGTCCTCAGAAAGGCCCTTAAGTATGGCCATAGACGCTGTAACTGCCTGCTCTTTTCCTCTGGTGCTCTTGTACAATACCTGCATTGGTGTTCCGCCTTTCTATTGTAAGATATTCGTTTTCTTTTCAACGTTATCACATTATAGCATGGAATTATGGAAAATGCCACCACTTTTAAAAAAGAATCTGTCTTGCCCAATCCCACCCTGTGATCAGACAGATATTCACAGCTTTCGGATAAAAAGAAACCGCCGGTCTGTTTCTGCCGGCGGTTGGTTCCTTCTGTACTGCATCAGTTCTTCCTATTTATATGTATAAAATTCATGGACCCCGTATTTAAAGAGCCTCTTCAGGTCCTTTTCAAACCATTTCACATTATGTTCCTCTGCTGCAGATTTCTGGATAAAGAACAGTGCACCTTCAGAATAATCCGTACCCTTCAGCGCCTGCTTGACCGCTTCCCTTGTTTCATCGGAAACTGCAACTTCATTGATCCTGCCATCATAGGTCGGTGAAAACTGCGGAACGCCGTCACTGTTATCCCAGACAACCTCTGTCACCGTATTCGGAAAATCTTCGCTTTTTACACGGTTCATGATGACGTTGGCCACCAGAACACGGCCCTTGATATCTTCACTTCCTGCTTCTGCCTCCACGATCCTCAGAAGTGTATCATAGTCTTCATCTGACATCAGTGTGGGATTTTCTGCCAGTGTGATCGACCTTGCATCAAGTTCATTTACTTTGTTTTCCATAGAGGAGCTTACATTAAGATCTGCAGCAGTATTGGTTACTTTCTGTACTCTCTGGCCTACGATCACCTGCTCACAGGAGCTTCCGATCCTTGTAACCGTGCTTCCGGATAATGGTGTATCCGTAACTCCTGAAACCACACCTGCGATCCCGGTAGGAACAGCAACCTCTTCATAGGGAGAGCCCTCTCCTCCATCTGAAGCTGCATAAACCCTGCCTCCCTCACTTTCTGCAAATGTCCTTGTCCCCAGAGAAATAACCATCGCCAAAACTGCACATAATGTCAGCACTGCAAAACTGCGCGCGGAATTTCCTCCGGTTTTTCCATTTCTACGTTCATCCTGCACTCCGTCAGTCTCACGTAAATCTTTCTCAACTTTCATAATCTCATTCCTTGCGTTTCATTTTCTGTAACAGCCCATAATCCTCCGATGCGATATCACAGCCCCCATTATCATCGCTTCCCGGATAAATACGGATCATTACGATTTCCTTTACATGTTTGTAACATTTTTGTAATGTATGGGAAAATTATATTTAATAATATTGAATATGTCAAGCTTTTTCCCGTATTTAACGCTTCAACGGCGGTATTTGTGTTTTATCCACACCTTATCCACATGTATTCCACATAAAATCGCAGAGTTATCCACACTCATGTCATATTTCATTTCAGAAAAAAAGGCAGATAGCGTCTCTATCTCCGTCCAATGTTGTACACCCACTTTCCGGAAATCGTACTTCTATCTGCCTGTTTATCCTTTTTCAGAACAGTTTTTTCCTCTGTTATTTACAGATTTGATTATAATATTTTGTTTTCAGTCAGTCAAGGATTTTTGCTCGACCAAATCCGACGCCTTATGCAAAACGGCACAGGGCCTGCACGAAAAGTGTCGCATAAACACACAGATCGATACTCCAGGCTCCCAGAAACAGTCCCCATGGTGTTTCCCCGGCTCCTTCGGCAAACCGTTTGGGCTTCAGCGCAAGAATCAGTGGAAAAAGAAGCGGCAGAAAATACCGTCCCTGCACGCCCAAGATCTTATCGTAGCCATAGGCTGTCCACTGTCCGTATAACGTTACAAAGATCAGCGCAAATACCAGGAGACTGACTCCTCCCAGAATGCCCTTTGCCGGAAGCTCCAGACGGATTCCCGATATATCATCATTCCCGGAAACCTGAAGGACCAAGATCAAAAGATATCCCATTGCCAGCAGGGCACAGACAGGAATGTTCAGCCATCCAAGATTACTTCCTATCATTTCTGTAAGATAGGTCACACCAAAATTATCCAGGCTCCGCACAAAAGTCAGGACAAAGGCAGCCGGATCCTTCAGGATCCCCACAAGCTGTGCAGCTGTATCCACACCTGGCTGTGACTCACAGAGATATCGGGATGCAATGACCAGCCAGCCGAAACTTAAGATCAAGATCACAGTTCCTGCACAGACCACATGAAACCAGTAATTTTTTCTGCTTTTAAACCGTTCTTTCGGGATCAGGAACAGGAGCAGGCAAAACGGCATGTAAACCACTTTGCAAAGACACAGGAATCCGGTCAGCACGTACATCCATATCAGCTGTCTTCTACTCATCACTTCTTTTTGTTTATATCGCATAGCCAGTACAAAGGCAGCCAGAGCAACCGTCAGAGCCAGGGCCAGGGCATCTGCTGACATGGAATTTGCTGACTGGATATTCACAGGTACCAGCCCCAGAAGTACGAGGAAATTTTTCCCAACAGGCGTCAGACGAATGGCAAAGAAAAAGAACAGTCCAAACATAAGCATATTGGCGATCCTTCCCGCATAGGCAAGAACCATCGGCCGGTCCGTAAACAGATCTGCAATGCGGATCCCTACTGCCTGGGGAAGATACGAAGTAGGTGCATACAAGGCTGTATTTCCAAATCCGTAAAACTGTGTTTTTTCCCGGTCGATACGCTGATCTGCATTCTCTCCGATATCCCATAATGATACATGATCCTTGGCGGAAAATTCCGGAACCAGACCACTGTTAAACGTCCTTCCATATGAGAATAAGTCGTTTCCTCCGTTGCCTTCCGACGTCAGATATCCTCTGGAAACCTCATAGCTTCTCAGATAATGGCTGTACTCATCCGGCGAATTAAAGGCCGGAACCGCCGCCAGCGTACAGATACTCATAAAAATATAAACAACGGCAAACACCACTTCTGCCCGGAGCTGTCTGCGTTTCAGAAATGCAAAGATCACCAGCATCACAGCTGCCGCCGCTCCAATCACCAGAAACACCAGTGATTTTGGAAATGGCCTGGAAATGATCCGATAGGCAAGTGTCTGTGTATCATCCTTCTGGCTCACCAACCCTGCAGCCACTCCGGTATCCCCTTTTGCGCCATCTAAAACGATCCGGAATTTCTGCCCCTTACATTCCGTAAGCTTCTGGTCAAGCCGGAAATACGTGGTATCCCCCGACGATATGGTCAGTCTGCTGGCCTGCCAGCTCTGGATTTCCCTTTCATTCTGGTACAGCGTTATCTGAAACGTTCCAGCAACCGATGCACTCTCTGTAGAAAGAAAAAGCTCCACACCGGACAGACGGTTCGTTTTGCAGGTAAACTCCTCTTCAAAGCTTCCTCCCGCACCGATCATAGACCAGGTATCCGGTCTTGCCTGCTGCCTTACATTTCCGAGGATCTCCGAATCACTAAGCAAATATGCGGAAAAGATCAAGATCATTCCCCATATCAGCAGATATTTCAGAGTATTTTTCAGCTCTGCAGACAGGCTGTATGAGCTTCTGTTTTTTTTCTTATTTTTCATAATATCCCTCTTACTCACTGTTATTTTCACATTCCGCACTATTATAGCATCTGCACGGCAAAAAAAGAAGCTGCGTTTTATGGCAGCTTCTCATTTTTTGTAAACCTATCCGGAACCGGATGCTTATCGATTGTTGATCGCAGTTACCAGTGCATCAATAGAGGCACGGATGATATCCTGATCAACACCCGCTCCCCAGGCAAGCGTTCCATCCGGTTTGCGAATTCCCACATAAGCGATAGCCTTGGAGGAAGAGCTCTGCTCCAGAGCATGCTCCTGATAAGTTTCCAGTGTGTATTTCAGTTCGTAAGCTTTCTTCAGCGCATTGCTTACCGCATCCAGACGACCATTTCCGGAAGCCTCTGTAACGATGGTTTTTCCACGGAATGTAGAAGTAACCCGTGTTACGATGCCGTCTTCCTTCTGCTGGAAATGAACCTCATTGATGCTGTATGGTTCAACCACATTTTCGAAGGTAGATTTGAACAGACTGAAGATCTCGTCCGGATGAAGCTCTTTGTGCTTGTGATCGGACACTGCTTTGGCTGCATAGCCCATAGCCTCGCGCATTTTCGGAGGAAGGTTCAGGCCAAACTTTGTCTCCAGTATATAGCCTACACCGCCCTTTCCGGACTGGCTGTTGATACGGATAACATCTGCGTCGTAGTTTCTTCCCACATCTGTCGGATCGATCGGCAGATACGGAACAGTCCAGTGCTCCAGATCTCCGTTCTCTCTCCAGTGCATACCCTTTGCGATGGCATCCTGATGAGATCCGGAAAATGCAGCAAATACAAGAGCTCCACTGTACGGACTTCTTTCATAGATCTGCATTCCGGTACATTTCTCATAAACCTCGCAAATATGCGGCATATCAGAAAAATCAATCTTCGGGTCCACACCCTGGGAATACATATTCATACCAAGCGTTACAATATCCACATTACCGGTACGCTCACCATTTCCGAACAAAGTTCCCTCAATTCGGTCAGCACCTGCAAGAAGACCCATCTCGGAGTCTGCAACGCCACATCCACGATCATTGTGCGGATGAAGAGAAACGATCACGTTTTCACGGTATTTCAGATTATCACACATGTATTCCACCTGACTTGCATACACATGCGGCATAGAATGCTCAACCGTAACAGGCAGGTTGATGATCGCTTTGTTATCTGCAGTGGGCTGCCATACATCCAGAACCGCATTGCACACCTCCAGTGCATACTCCGGCTCTGTTCCCGTAAAGCTCTCCGGGCTGTACTCAAACTGAAAATTGCCTTCTGTCTCATCAGCCAGTTTTTTCAGAAGTGCAGCGCCATCTACTGCGATCTTCAGGATCTCCTCTTTTGATTTTTTGAATACCTGCTCTCTCTGAGCTACAGATGTGGAATTGTATACATGAACGATCGCTTTTGGGGCGCCTTTAACAGCTTCAAAAGTCTTACGGATAATATGCTCTCTTGCCTGAGTCAGCACCTGGATCGTTACATCCTTCGGGATCAGATCCTGCTCGATCAGCGTACGGAGAAACTCATACTCTGTCTCAGAAGCAGCCGGAAATCCAACCTCGATCTCTTTAAAACCAATCTTTACAAGAAGCTTGAAAAATTCCACTTTCTGCTCCAGGCTCATCGGGATCACAAGTGCCTGATTTCCGTCACGAAGGTCTACAGAGCACCAGATCGGGGCCTTATCCACATATTCTTTCTCCGCCCATTTCATACATTTCACCGGCGGCATGTAATACTGACGTTTGTACTTGGATGGTGTCATCATTTTGTTTTCCTCCACTTTCTGTTTCCATTAAAATTTCTCTTTGGTTTCTGTTTTTGATATAAAGACATTAAAAAAATCTTCCGCCTCTGCAGATTCTGCAAGAGACGAAAGACAACTGCTGTCCTACGCGGTACCACTCTTATTTCATGAATAAAAATTCACACACTTGACAGATACGGAATGTATATACATCCTTATATCCTCTCCGGATAACGGCGGACACCGTCTGCGTCTACTCTCTTATATAATATATAAAGATTTCAGGCAGATGCTCCGAGGCGAGTTCCACAAATCCCTTCCGCTGCTTCTCACCGGACAGCAGCTCTCTGTGCTCCGTTCTCTTGTGTACTATTCCTCATCTACGCATTTTCTTTTTGAAACTGGTATTAGGTTAACACGTTATGGAAGATTTGTCAACGAAATTTTAGCGATGCACCGCGCAAAAATTTCAGTGCATCACTCACGAACAGCAATCCGGGCTGATCCGTTTCTCTGTCTTCCTGCTATCTGCGGCAGACATTATTCGGCTCCCCGCCTGACTGAGAGCTGATGACCAATCCAGTACACAGTCCCGCCAATACCTCCTCCAAGAGTATTATATGTCAGATCAGAAACCTGGAACGTCCCAAGCCTCAGGAAAAGCTGCAGAAGTTCAATGGACAGTGAGAATACAAAGGTAATCTTAAGTCCGGTCCACACAATATTCAAGAATGTTGTTTTTTTCAATATTTTCTTTCCTGCGGTCCAGAACAGCAGGATCGTGAACGGAATGAACAGCATCAGATTCTCAATACACTCAGTTGTGAGATATCTGGTACCATCCTCTCCATATTTCCAGATCCACCAGTTCGCCATCACATCCGAAAGGGGATTCATCCACATATCCCGGTTCAGCAGCGTGCGAAACAAGATCATGGTTGTATAAAAGGTCAGAAAAAACAGCTTCCGAAAAAAAGCATTTCCTCTGAAATACTGCCACCACACGGAAAAAGCGCCCCTGATTCCCCTTCCACCTGTCTCATTATGGTAGGCAAAGAGATAAAAAAACAGTACCATCACAGACAGAATCACAGAAAACCAAAATGGCTGGTACAAAGCTGTCAGTACACTTGTAATAATACTTGATATGATGTCTTTCATTATAAGTCCTTTCACATAAGCCAGACAGCCGACCATTCTTCTGTCCGGCAGCTCTGTCATTATTCCTACCTATATTACTACACTCTTCCCACAAAAGCCAGAAAAAGATATCTCTCACCGCTCTGTCAATCGACCTGCATATCGTTTTTATATTCCTGAAAATGTGAGGGTCATGCGGATATTCGCAATTGAAGTAAGAGACTTACTTAATTCGGCTAAACTGCAATATTTTTTTATTTTTAACAAATTTTTGTTATATTTTACCAGCAAAACATGCTATAGTTCATAGTAAGAAAAACATTTCGGAGGTATTTTTAATGAAACGTGATCTGAAAAAAATCGTAAGCCAGATGACACTGGAAGAAAAAGCCGGCATGTGCTCAGGTCTTGATTTCTGGCATCTGAAACATGTGGAACGCTTGGGGATCCCGGAAGTAATGGTCAGCGACGGCCCTCACGGACTTCGTAAGCAGGATGACAAGGGCGATCATCTTGGAATGAATGACAGCATCAAAGCCGTCTGCTTCCCGCCGGCCGCTTTAAGCGCCTGCTCCTTTGACCGCAAGCTGGTGGAAGAAATGGGCAAAACCATCGGAAAAGAAGCTCAGGCCAACGATGTATCCATAGTTCTCGGACCGGCCGTAAACATCAAACGTTCTCCTCTCTGCGGAAGAAACTTCGAATATTATTCCGAGGATCCATATCTCGCAGGTGAGATCGCAGCCGCTTTTATAAACGGAGTACAGTCCCAGCATGTAGGAACCTCTATCAAGCACTTTGCAGCAAACAACCAGGAATATCACCGCATGAGTAATTCTTCCGAGGCAGATGAGCGCACTTTACGTGAGATCTATTTCCCTGCATTCGAAACCGCAGTAAAAAAAGCTCAGCCATACACCTTCATGTGCTCCTACAACCAGATCAACGGCACTTTCGCATCTGAGAATAAATGGCTTCTCACAGATGTTCTCCGCGGCGACTGGGGCTTCAAGGGCTATGTAATGTCCGACTGGGGTGCAGTCAATGACCGCGTCAAAGGTCTTGAGGCAGGTCTTGAGCTGGAAATGCCTTCCTCCAATGGGGTCAACGATGCCCTCATCGTACAGGCCGTAAAAGACGGTTCCCTCAAGGAAGACATTCTTGACCAGGCTGTTGAACGCATTTTACGCATAATTTTTGAATATGCAGACAACCGGGCACCGCAGGAATTCACCATGGAAAAAGACCATGAAGAAGCACGCCACATTGCCGAAGAATCTATGGTTCTTCTGAAAAACGATGAGCAGATCCTCCCTCTGAAAGCATCCGAGAAAATTGCTTTCATCGGTGGTTTTGCAAAGAAGCCTCGTTTCCAGGGCGGCGGAAGCTCTCATATCAACTGCTTCAAGATCACAAACGCACTGGATTCCGTTCCTTCCGATGCACAGGTTACTTATGCAGAAGGTTTTCCTGCAGACAAAGATCTCTACGATGATGCACTTGCAGCTGAAGCGATCAAAGCTGCTGCCGCCGCTGACAAGGTTGTGATCTTCGCCGGACTTCCGGACAGCTTTGAATCTGAAGGATACGATCGTTCCCACATGAGGCTTCCTGAATGTCAGAACCGTCTCATTGCTGAGATCCTTAAAGTACAGCCGAATACCGTGATCGTCCTCCACAACGGTTCCCCCGTGGAGCTGCCATGGCTCAATGATATAAAAGGCCTTCTGGAAGCATACCTCGGCGGTCAGGCAGGCGGTACCGCTGTCGCAAACATCCTTTACGGAAAAGTAAATCCCAGCGGCAAGCTTGCTGAGACAATGCCGCTCAAGCTCTCCGACAATCCATCCTACCTGAACTTCGGCGGTGGTGAAAAGGTTGAATACCGTGAAGGCGTATTCGTAGGCTATCGCTACTACGATACAAAAGAAATGGATGTAGCATATCCGTTTGGCTATGGACTCTCCTACACTACCTTTGCCTGCAGCGACCTGAAGATCTCCAATGAAAATCCTACAGACAAAGACACCATCACCGTTTCGGTTGATGTAACAAACACAGGAAATATGGCAGGAAAAGAAGTCGTACAGCTCTATGTCAAAGACTGTACCAGTTCCGCAATCCGTCCGGAAAAAGAGCTCAAGGGCTTCGAAAAGGTTTTCCTGAATCCAGGCGAAACCAAAACAGTAACCATGGAGCTGGACAAGAGAAGCTTCGCATGGTACAATACAGAGCTTCACGACTGGTTCGCAGCCAGCGGCGAATATAAGCTCCTTGTCGGTACCTCTTCCAGAGATATCCATCTTGAAGGCAGGATCCATCTGAACAGCAGCCAGGAGCTTCCGATGCATGTTCATATGAACACCACCCTGGGCGAACTGTTCCGCAACCCGAAAACAAGCGAAACAGCAAAAGAACTGACAGCAAAATATATCTCAGCCATGAACGTTGGTGAAGAGTCCTCTTCTGAAGCCGCTTCCGAAGCTATCACTGAAGAAATGACAGAAGCCATGACCGACTCCATGCCATTACGTGCGCTGGTAAGCTTCGGCGGGTATTCCAGAGAAGAACTTACAGAAATTATTGAAAAATTAAATAAACTGGTATAATTTCACAGAGCATCCTCTGCCGCTCGAATTATACTTACATAAAAAAGCTGACAGAACAAATCTGCTTTTACAATGACACAGGTTCGTACTTCTGTCAGCTTTTTGATTTTTTATCAGCAGTGCATCAATTTTTTTTATATTGCTCGATCTGCGATGCACCCATATTTTACACACCCCTTTTTTGCCTGTAGATTTCCTTAAGATCCTCCACCGCCATCTCCGGATCCATCGTGTGAAACATCAGGTAATTTACATTCATGGTTTTTGCCGGAGCCTGACGATAAATCTCTCTGCTTGATTCACCTGTTACATAATGCCAGTATCGATACACATATCCCGCCCAATACATAACTTCCTTATCATGCTGTATACCATCTTTCTTTACTTCCGGGCATTCATCTGCAAACTCTTCCAATAAATACTCTTCTCCAGCCCACTGCATCCGGTTATACTCCGAATCTAACGCCCGGGCTACCTTTGAATTCATAAAATACCGTATAAATCTCTCACTGTTATAATGCTCTTTCCACGCCAACTCAAACAACCTGCCCTGAATATCACAAAGCTTCAGTTCTATCGAATCCATTATTTTCACCTACTTCTGTCTTGCACTGTCAATGATTTCATCAAAATACTTACCTTCACGGCGATAGTCTCTACATATCCGATTAGCCAAAGAAATATTTCCTTTCAATCCCAACTTAGAACCATGAAACAAAATTTCTCTATACGTATTACTTTTCGCAATTTCCTGTGCCTGTTCTCTGATTGACTTCTCTACTACTTCAGCCAAATCTATTTTTTCCTTCTGGCATATAGAGATAAGCTTCTCCTGGGCAGCTTTACTCGGAATCCCATCCTCATTTTCCCAACGCTTCACTGTAACAGCTGTAACGTTCATCTCATCAGCCATTTTTTCCTGATTCCATTGTAAACTTTCACGAATCCGATAAATTGTATTCACTAAAATCACCACTTTATATGCCTGTTATGTTCAAAAGGTTCCATAGCATCAATTATATATAAAATAATGATACCATGAAACCTTTTTTTCGTAAAGTTGCCTATCATTGCTCTGCAATCATGCGAACAAGTCGAGCTATTGTTTGATAGTCCTCTTCCTTTTTTATAATAAATTGTCTTACCAGCAACTGTTCAATATTTCCAATTGAAATCTCTAGTGAACTCGCAACGCGGAATAGTTTTTCCTTACTATCTCTAGCACCATTAAATTGATCACCATCAAAGAGAATATATTGGCTTTATAATTGATTCATTGATCAATTTCAAGCAATGCATCCATAAATTGCTTCATATACTTTTCTTCACCAATTGATACTCGCAAACAATTACCAAACTCACCGACATTCGGGTAAGCCTTAATCAGGATTTTCTTTTCCGCTTTCATCCTATCCACGACAGTCTGTGCATCTGTTTTAGGTTCGATAAAAATGAAATTACCGGCTTCGCCCTTATGACGATACCCATTTTTATCCAAAGAATCAACAAGATACTTTCTTCCACCATTAAACTTTGTAATCAGAGAATCAAGCATTCCCGGTGTCGTTAATACTTTTTCTGCAAATAACATAGCAAATGCATTTGTATTATGCGGTGTACACATCTTCTGCACCATCTTAACACCATCAGCCCAACCTACAACGTAACCCAGACGGCAACCAGCCATAGAGAACAACTTGGAGAATGTTCTTGTAATAAACACATGATCCTTTGTCAATGCATATTTAATAAATGTCTTAGGATAAAAATAATGATATGCCTCGTCAACCAGTACCGTAATCTGCTTCTCCCTTGCAATCTTCATAATAGATTCGAACTCATCATCCGAATATACATTTCCCATCGGGTTATTCGGATTCAAAAGAATTAAAAGCTGTGTATCATCCGTCATTTCACGAATAATATCATTAACATCCATACTCAAATCTTCTTTATATGGGACCTTTACAAAATTGCGTTCATACATTTCAGAATAAACCTGAAACATAAAGTAGGACGGGACAACACCAACAATACGTCCATTTACTGATGTGAATGCCTGAATGATATAACGTATGCCCTCTGCTGAACCATTTGTCAGACAAACATGAGAAATGTCAGTTCCAAGATGATCAGCCAGAACCTCCGTAAAATGTAACGTTTCTGGATACTGTGCAACAAACTGCGGTGTCACATTTTTAAGGACATCATCAATGAATTCCTGCGGAAGACCACCCGGATTCTCATTTAAGTCTAATCTCAGATAATCCTTTCTCGCATTCTGATCAAAAATTCTATACAGATTTTCCACCTTACTATCCAAATAATACATTTTATATCCTCCTCATTTTTTGATTGCAAATACATCTATTCCATTATGAAAGTCGCTTAACACCGAAGAAAGCGCCTCAGATACATATTCTTCGATATATCGTGCCATACGGCCATTCTCAATTGCTCTTACAAAAGCAACCAATTCATACCGAATTCCTTCTCCATCTAGCTGGTAGAAATACCTCCGATTATCTGCTGCATTTTCATAACGCAGTTCAAAATAATCTGTTTTCCACCATGGAGCTGGAACATATATATATCCTTTTGTCCCCGACACAATCAGTTCGCCTTCAGACTTCACACCCATTCCGACTTTGATTGACGCAACCGCGTTATCATATGTAAAGTCAATTTTTGTGAAATCATCAAAACTTCTTTCTTTATCAATATAGTGCGTTACAATTCTTTTGATCTTATAGTTTGTGCCTAAGATTTCAAAAACCGGAAGCATTGCTGTCGGTCCCCAATCAAATGCACTGTTCCATACAATAAATTTTTCAACTTCATTTACCGAAAGTTCCTTTAAGCTTGTACAAGTAGCGTCAACGGATATAATATCTCCAATTTTTCCGCTTTTCGCCAACAGTACAAGCCTTGAAAAAGCCGTATTATATGCAGTTTTTATTGCCTCCATTAAAATACAGCCTTTTGATTGCGCCAATTCAAATAGTTCTTTGCATTTCTGTTTATCCAAGGTAATCGGAGATTCACACAAAACATGTTTTCCTGAATTTAACGCTTTTTTTATTTGTTCATAATGTTTTGTCGGAAACGACCTGATATAAACCGCATCAACAGCATCAAAAAAAACATCTAAATTGTCTGTTACCGTATTTAGCTTTTTAAGTTCAGCCGGTACATCATCCAGTGTATCAGAATAAATTGCCTCTATACTCAATCCATTTACATATGTACTCTCTTTGAGTAATTTACACAAATATTTCGATTCACCAATCAATCCCATCCGGAGCTGTCGCTTCTGTTCTCTAATTTCTGTACTTGATACACCTTGTGTTCTTTCTAAATAGACAACTTTGCAATATTCATTCAGGTAATCAAATTTACCCTTCCAGTCAGATCCAACCGTAAAAATATCAACATCATACTTCTTGATGTCATCAATTTTTTGCCCCTCATATTCCTCAACAATAATTTCATCGGCTAATCCTGTGGACTTCACTCCATCGATTCTCTCCATCAATGATTGCTGCACATTAATCTTACCGCGAGTTTTATCAAAGTCATCAGCTGTGACACCAACAATAAGATAATCACCCAATGCTTTTGCTCTTTCAAGAAGTCTAATATGTCCTCTATGCAACATATCGTATGTTCCATAGGTAATTACTTTGGTCACAATTTATACCTCCCTTCTTTCAAATCAGCCAAGTTTGCAATACCAACTATACTCAAATCCTGCATATCTGCGCCTTCACGCAGTTGGTCAAACAAAGATTTCAATTTCCCATTTTCCAGCCACTGCGCAAACCGCTTGTACACAGTCTGCCACGGTCTATAATGTTCTGGCAAATCCCATCAAGGCACACCAATTCTCAGAATCTAGAGAATTCTCTCAAACAATTTTCGGTTATCAACCTGCGGTCTACCCAATCATTTGGGCTTATTCCCCAGGTGAGGCTCAATGATTTTCCATTGTTCATCTGTTACTTCGTAGCATCTCATGGCATTAAATTCTCCTTGTTTTTCAATACCTCTTTATTCACCGTCTTATCATGATTTTCCCGTTATTTTTGCATGATTTTTTCGATTCTGTCATCCATTACACTTTAGAAACACGCCCTAAGTAAGTAGGCGCTAAATTAAAATCAAAGTTTCAATTCAATAATTTGATGTTGATTTCCTCGTTCCTCTACAGGAGGAAGCTGCATATAGTCACCATAAGCTACTTTCAAATATAGGTCCGCGTTCCCCGGTATCAAAAATGCATCATCCTCAAACTGTGCTATTTTCAATGTTTCAAAACATTCTGCTGGGATTATCCAAGAGGCATATGCGCTGGCATTGGCAGCTTCATAATACGCCGTTTTCAATCCATTGAACCTTGTTTGCAAATTTTCATTTTTCTGTATAAGCCGATCTCGGCTTTGAGTAACTGCATATACCATAAAGGGAAAGTACTTAATTGAACATAGGATTCTCTTCCAGGCTTTACGATGTCTTGTCCATGGTTTAATTTTATTTTTCATTTGCAATGCATAGCGATACAATGTAACTTTCCTTGATTGTTTTCTTAAAGTATTCTTGTCATTAGGACAAGCATCATATGGAAAAACATCTACAAACAATTCATTATGTGCCCCACTGGCCTGCGAAACATTCTCTATATAGCACGTTCCTAATTTCCGAACTTTTGCATACGGGAACGGATAGCCTGGATCACTTTTCCATGTTTGCAAGAAATAGTTTTCGCCTAGCTTTTCGGGTGCAATTCGAATGAACTTTTCATACTCATCTCTAAGCATTCCAATATCCATATCATCATCCCAAGGAATAAAACCTTTATGTCGAACTGCACCAAGCAATGTTCCTGAATCCAAAAAGTACTTGATGTTATTTTCATCACACACACGCTTTATTTCTTTTGCAATCTCCAGCTGTGCGAGTTGAACCTTTCGTAATGTTTTGTCATCCATTATTACTTTACTCCTCTATATTATTTTCTATAAACAAAATACAAGTCACCCAAGCAGCCCCTTGTTGAGTTATAAAAATCCCGATATTTGCTTGCAAGTTTTATCCATAACGCAATATTTCCAGTCTCAAAAAAACGTTTTCTTAGTTCAAGAAACTCAATTCCATTTTTTAGCGTTTCTTTGTCTTTTTCTGACGTTACTCGTTCCAAGCCCATCTCATGAAAACGAATATAATCATTAAATGTTTGAATCCTACTTTCTTTGGTTCTATTCTCTTCACTTGTTGCATTGTCACCATGTCTACGGAATTCTATTACTGGGTAATTGAACAATCCTAAACCATGATCCATTCTTGCAAAACGCCACAGTATTGCATCATGTGGGTATTTCGTATCCCATTTATCCTTAATCGAGTTGTAAAACTTTTTTGTGAAGCAGAACACACATCCCGGACGATTAATATAGGGCCACTTGGGATCAATTCCCAAAAGATCTATACTTTCGTCTTTTTTCATTTTTTTACTGTTAGACGCATACAGCTTACTCCCGCTTCCGTTATCTTTTTCTGAAAAGAAAGTATTATAATTAGCGGCGAGCAATTCAATTTTAGGATTATTTTCCATGCACTCTACCATCTTCTCAACTTTATCCAGATGCCAAATATCATCTTGATCGCACGGAAAAATATAATTACCAGTTGCTAAATCAAAGCCACTCTTAAAATTTTTCTTCCATCCCTGGTTCTGCTCATTTTGAACCAAGTTCCACCCTTTCAGGTCGTACTCTTTTATATAAGCACTCACTAAATCGGGTGTATGATCTGTTGAACAATCATCCATGATAATTACTTCGTCAATTGGCATTGTCTGCTCTCGTAAGGAATCCATTTGTTCCCGCAAATATTTTTGTCCGTTATAAGTTGTCATAACGACTGACACTTTCTTACCCATTCTTCTTCCTCATTTTCTTCTTTATAACATCCATAGCAGCAGTGGCGTATGGATTTCTCATAGCAATCAAAGTTACCATGTACACCAAAATAGAAAGCGCAACAGCACAAACCATCTTCATCAAGCTGCTATGGCAGAAACCATTGCATAGTAAACAAATAATTCCAATAAACGCACTGCCACAAATGCACGAAGCAATTGGTTTCAATTCCAACGTTCTCCAATCAAAAAACGGTTTTGAAAAAAGCATCTGCATCATGCAGTTCACTAACTCAGCTATTACTGTTGTAATTGCAGCACCAATCATTCCAATTGTAGGCATTAAAATGAAATTTAATCCAACATTTACAATTGCTGAAACCACTGTCGCTTTAAGGCAAAGTTTTTCTTGACGATTAACAATCAAAACACAGTTCGTAAACAGTGACGCATATATAGCAAATAAGGTCGCAACGCTTAAAACTTTCAAAGCTGCATCACCAGCGATATACTGTTCTCCCCCTGCAATTAAAATCATGGAATCGCTCATGAAAAACATTCCCACTACGAGTGGAAGTAATACAATATTCAACGCAGAGAAGATCCGATTTAGAAACGTCTTATACTCTAAAGGCTTATTTTTAATGATGTACGCAATTCTTGGAACTGATACAACAATCACCGCATTGATCAGCTGTTTAAGCAGGTTATATATTTTAGATGCAAAACTATATACGCCGACTTGCGCATCCGATTCAAAAAATCCAAGCATCGTAATATCCGAATTGACATAAATTGAGATAGCAATTGAATTCACAAATAAGATCAGCAATGGCACAAGATGCTCTTTCAAGTCCATATCAAACGTAAAGCGAATCTTCGCATACTTACGGACATAAAATACATTAATCAGGTTTCCGCCATTAGTTGCTAAAACTGATATGATGCAATATGGAATAATATCCTCTGGCTTCTTTACGAAAACAAACATTGCAATGAGGCACACACACTGAACTGCAATGTACCGTACTGTAATATAAAAATAATCTTCAAAGATGCCATTTACCCAGTCTGTACCAATTACAGCCATGATGATTGCTGTACTCTGGATAAAAATATAGGGTTTGTATCCCGAAAATTTGGGCAGGCAAAATACCATTATGCTGAGCAACAGCAATGAAATTGCTCCTGAACATACATTAATGGAAAACACCTGTGAGCAAAACTTGTCTACTTCTTTTTGGTCATCGCGTACTTTTGCACCTTCCCGAATCGCATAAGTATATATTCCAAGGGCTGCCAGCAGTATGAAATAATTCGTCACAGAATATGAAAAGCTGTATTTTCCATAACCATCATTTCCTAATACTCTTGATATATACGGAAATGTAATCAATGGAAAAATAATGGAACAGCATTGCTTAATTCCATTTAATACAGCATTTAGTCCTAACGATTTTTGTTTCATACCACTTCGCCTTCCTTAGTCAAATTTTTTCACTTTGCTCAATGAAGCCATCATTAGCAAAAAAATCACATAGCTTATCGAATGATAATGATAAGTAATTCCACCAAATATAATTATTATCATTGCATCCTTAAACTTTGTTTTCATGCATTTTACTACTTCATAATAATATGCCAAAAATGTACACACTCCGCCCCCAAGTAGTAATCCAATAACATCACATTCTACGGCCCATGCACTTGAATACTGCTGTATGCCTATTATTCTGCAAATATCTTGCTGTTCAGAGAATGCAGTTCCAGAGCATCGCATTCCGTATCCGAATAACATTTGAAAAACGTTTGAACGTGTCAGCCATATTTCAAATCCATACGGATAATATAATAAATGCCGCATTCCTGAAACATTTATCGCACCTGTATCAGTTATCCGCAATAATATATTTGAAACCTGTCTGCGGATAGATGGTATTTTCAAATACGCTGCTAATGAGGCTACAATTACAGTTACTCCGCCAATTGCATTCCTAACCAACGCATTCTTTTTTATTTTCCCCTTTCCCTTCAATTTTCTAATAATTACAATTAGCACATAACTTGCCACCATTACCCATCCTGTTCTTGACAAACTAAGAACTGCTGTGACTAGCAATATAAACTTCCATATTCTCTTCTTTTCAAGCACCGCACCCAAACATACAACAAGAGCAAACATCGAATTTTCAAAATTCAAACCAGTAATTCTCATGTTCCAAGAATTCCCAGAGATAAATCCCATAATCCAATCTCTCGTATTTGTAGAGTGAAGAATATCTACAAACAGAATTTGGTTGATATTAATTCCTGCACTATATTGTAAAACCAACTGAAGAATTCCCCATATGGCTTGTATCCGTGCCGCCAAAACAATTCCTCTTACATAGCAATCTGTGCATTCTGATATATACTTGTTTGTACAGTTAAAAAACAGTACAAAAATCACAAGATACAAAGTGCTATTGATTAAATAGCTTTTCACTATATCATAATGTTCCACCCGAAAATTGTATGCCATGGAAAACAGGCACGATACCATACTAAATAATATAAACAAGAGAAATCCTGAAGTTCGCGGTATTTTCATTCCTCTCTTGTCTTTATGCTTAAGGAATTCAACTCCTGCAAATAATGCGAAAAGTCCAACAAATACAGCATTGACAGAAATTCCCGAAATTTGTAAACCCGATATTGAATTAAAGATAACGAATACAATAACAATAACTTTTTCATATGTTTTCATACCGCTACCTCTCTTTCAAAGAAATAGCAGTATGTAACTGCATCACACAGCCTTTTGGGAATACTATCTATACAAGAGTGAATGTAAGCAAGCCATTCTTTAGCTTGTCTTCCCCCCCCGGACAGCTTTTGTCTTTAGTAATTTGCTAATCAGAATTGGAATTACAGCGTAATACACAAAAGAACGTCCCAACTCAATGCTTTCACTTCTAACAAGAAAGATCATGTAGTACATCAAGTATATGATCACAAAGAAGCTCTCTGGCTTTACATATTTCGAATTACAAAGTCTCTTGAAACTATTCGATAGAGTTCCCCAAACATATCCCAACACTATAAAAAAAAGTACTGATAAATATCCGAAATTCCAGTATCCCTCCGCTATAAATGATGCTCCACATCCTGCATTTGTCACTGTGTAATATGGAGAAAACACTTCATCGATGCTTATATAATCCAAATTCAAAAAGTTTGGCAAAATACTGTATATACTTCTAACAAAGGACATTCCGTATCTATAATCCACTTTTTTCGGGCACAAAGCATATACCAGCGTATTAATGACTTGTGTATTTCCCATTTCTTTAATTGCAGAAAAAACAAAATTGTTTTCTATCAAATCTGTCGCTGTTTCCTTCAAAAAAAGTTGTACATTATTTGCAAGATAGATATAATTTCTAAAACTTGACACAAACGAAAACGCAAAGACACCCGCTAATCCAAAAATACAAATCATAATAGCTCTTTTTTTGCTTATTTCTCTTCTATACAAATTGCTAATAACAAGAAAGACTATAGCCAAACGAAAAACATCTATTCTACTTCCACCCAATAATTGAAACAGCGCATAACTACCTAAAGCGAGGTATACCATTTTTCTTCTTTTTTCTTCAAAGCAGTATAAAATCAAAATTGCACTTGCATAAAACCCCGAAAGTAATGTAAAAATCTTATCAATGCCTGTTGCATTTCCCAATGTATTACTATATCCATTAAAAAAAACAGTTGTTATATCTTTATATAATTCATAGAATGTTGGAACAACTGATACGAGTAAAAGTCCCCAAGCCACCCTACACAATACATTGTCTGTCAATACAGGTTTCTCCGAGAGCTTTTCATATTTGATAGCCCCCTTATGAAAGCAAAAGCCAATTCCTGTTAACGCAATAGCAATAAAGCAAAAAACACTTGCATTTAATATTTCCTGGTTAGAAAAAAAGCCTCTGTCCATCGAAAACGCAAATACTCCCAACTCATATCCAAATGCTACTAGTATACATTGTCCAAAAGAGAACAAGTAGCACATTATCATAAATATGAGAAAAACGTCCCATTCTTTCTTGACTTGATATAACACTATCGTAGAAAGAACTCCGTATATAATGGCCACATAACCTATTTTTCCCAGAACATTTTTCGACACATCTATCTGTGCCAAAATGAATGCACCCATGATTTCAATAAGAAAAACCACTATTGCCACTACTTGACTTTTCTTTATTAGATATTTTTTCACCACAATTTTCCTCAACTCTCAATTTTCCCTAAAATGCGTTTCCATCATATGTAAGTATCGTTTTTCTGTATATATTTTCTTACAGCACTTTCGATTACTTTTACATACAGTTTTTAATTCATTAGCTTTAAAAGCAACCATTTTACTATACGCATTTCCTTCGTTTTTCATCACAATCCCATTCACACCATCTTCCACGATATCTGGAATTCCGGCATGATCAGTTGTAATAATAAACATTCCGTTGCCCATTGCTTCAAGAATGCTAATAGGCTGTCCTTCGTTTGGATATCGTGTCGGCAATGCAAAAATGTAACACTTCTTAAGAAGTTCTCTCTTCTTTTCGCCGCCTACAACTCCATGATATGTAACATACTCTTCCAGCCGGTTTTCATTTACATAGATTTCAAAGTATTCCTTTTCGCTTTCTTCAAAAAACTTGCCTGCAAAATCAAAATGAAACCTCTTCTCCCCACCGGCATCCACACGCTCTTTCTCTGCTTTTGCCATCTCAAGAACCACCGGATAGCCTTTGCTTCGTATAAAGTTACTCAGCCATAGCACATGAAGAACTTTTTCGTTCTCAAGTGCTTTCAACTTTTCATCTATTTCCTGATCAGTGAGCAAATACTGATCATCAACACAGTTTTCTACGACAAAAATTTTATCTTCATCAATCATCCCTTCAAAAATCTTCTTCAGAGACTTTGACAAGACAATTGCACCTGAGAGTTTCTTGATGGCTTTATAATTTGCTTTGCGTTGCCAGCCAGCCATATCGTTATCGACTAACTGACGATAATATCCGCCATGGAGATGAATCAAACATTTCTTGTGTTGCAATTCCAACAGCTTAAAAATGACCAAGTCCCGAAGATTTCCGCCTTTCGTTTGGCTGATTGTAAAATAAAACAAATCAGCCTTGCTACGGCTTATCTTCAGGAGATTCTTAATAAAGTTCTTGTTATTGGTAATATCCACCTTTTCAAATTCAAACTCCCCTTGCGAATCAATCTCAAAATTCAAATTTGAATTATAAAGAGTCTCAACTGCCTTGGATAAGCCATGCATTGGAGGAGGAAACTGAGCAATAAAACATATTTTCTTCATCAGCTATTGCCCTCCAACCTCTTAATAACTCTCGCCGGATTACCAGCAATCACACAGTTATCTTCGAATTTTCCGCATACCACAGCACCGGCACCGACAACGCAGCCATCCCCCAGCACTGTGCCTTTCAGGATTATACTGTTGCACCCGATGAAACAGTTCTTACCGATCTTGATTTCTCTGCTTGGCACCAGATCACTGTCACCACCATTTTCATCCCGGAGCAGTTTGTTTCTGGTTTCTGTTTCAATAGGATGGAAGTCATTATCCAGAATCTTGCAGTTACCACCAATGCAGGTATTCTCACCAATCGTGATCTTCTTGCGGGCGTAAATCGTAGCACCTGAAATTCCCACATTATCTCCAATTTCAATCTCTGCACCAGGTGCACGGGTAACGATGATTGTCCGGCTGTAAAGTCCAACCAGATTACTGAGGAAGCTGCTCTTAATCGTGGTGTTCTCACCGATCTTCAGCTTGGCACCACCTTTGTTGAAGATGATTGGTACGCCTTTCAGCAAGAGGTTCTTTCCATATTCAATTTTCGTCATCTTCATAACCAGCTTGAACCAGTTACTATTCATTCCCTCTCGCCTCCTTTACAGCTTCAGAATTTCTTCTGCATACTTCTGTACACTTACGTTTCTTGTCAGATTTTTTTCAAGGTTTTCCCGACTTCTGGCTCCCATGGCCTTCAGCTTTTCACTTCCAGCATTCTCAATAAACCAGCTGATGTTTTCTTCCACCTGGTCATACTCGCCCGGCTCGCAACACAGGCCACCCTTTGTGTCCTCAATAATGCAGCGAATCTCAGATCCAGATTCCAGCACTCCAATTACTGGCTTTGCAGCAGAAGCCAACCCGTAATATTTTGACGGGCAGCTCACGCCTTTAATGCCTTTCGCATTCACACACCAGTGGACATCTCCAGCATTCAGACTGTAAATCAAGTCTGCCTTGTCCTGATATGGGATAAAAACTACATTCTCCATATGATGCTCGGTCACATAGTCTTCCAGTGTTTTCAACACAGAACCAGCACCGACAAAGGCAAAGACAACCTCTCGGCCATCTGCCGTCTTGGTATCAGCACCAAACTTCTCAACCACTTTGATCAGGTTCTCAAGGTCATAGTACAAACCGATATTGCCGGAGTACATGATGACAAACTTGCTATCTAGGCCGTACTTCTTCTTAAAAGCAACTACTCTCTCGTTGCCTGCTTCCAGCGGATAGATTTCATTTTCATCGATCCAGTTATTGATCATGACAGTCTTCGGGACTTTCTTGCCCTTGAATCTGCCTTCTACCGTCTCGACCAGATCCCGCCCAACTGTGATGATCAAGTCACTTCTCTTGCAGCTGAACTTGTCAAACCACATCATAACGTCCGTAACGAACTTGCTCTTGGTATAGCCAACGGCCAGCACCTGCTCTGGATTGAAGTCCTGAATATTATAAATGTACTTGGCGTGTTTCATCCATTTGCCCCAAACGCCAAGAAGGCCGCCGAGAATAGGAGGCTGAGAAATTGAGAACACATAATCCATCTTTCCAACCTTAAAGGTTGCTCCCATTGCTCCAAAGAAATAAGAAACGATGTTTTTTACGCGGCTCTTCTTATTGGTCTTGCTAAATTCCGGCACTCGGATCCGCAGCACTTTTACGCCGTTGATTTCTTCTTCATAATATTTCTTTGTTTTATATTTATCTTCAATCGTCCCTAAATAACTGGGCACTACACAAATGACTGTAATGTTAAATTTATCCAGCATACTCTCCGCCAGTTCACGGAGGATCTGCCCCGTTGACGCAGTATCTGGAATATAGTAATGAGCATAAATCAGAAGATTTTTCTTACCTGCGCTCTCTTTCTTCATCTGCTATATTCCTCCAAATTTACTTCATTCCTTATTAAGAAATGAAGTTTTTCAAAACTTATCTTCACACAAACTCCACATTCCAGACATCCACCCCGGAATCCTGGAACACCTCTCTCAACCTCTGATGCAGCATCTCCTGTGTGACGCCTTTCTTCAGTATTACCTGTAGGAAGCCGCCGCCTCCGGCTCCGGAGATGAATTTTCCGTCGATCATGTCTTCACATACACTGAAGATCTGGTCTATGCAGGTGTTGGTTGAGCCGGCATCCAGCTTTTTGGAGATTTCCCAGTGCTGGTTGAGAAGGCTCGCGAATTCGTCGATGTCTTCTTTTTCCAGGGCGAATTTCATGAGTGCTGCTACTTTCTGCATCTCATCCAGCGCCTCCAGAGATTCTTTTCGGCCGCCGATGTAATTTCCTACGACTTCTCTGAGAAGGTTTCGGGCAAGGCGCCTCTGGCCTGTATAGATCAGAGCAAATCGTTCCTGAAGCTCCTGTTTCGTTTTTTCCGAGATCTCTACCTTTTCTACCTTCAGCTGCTGCCGGATTCCGGGTCTTGATGTGATAAATTTGATTCCGGGTGTTAGGCCACCAACCTGATCCTGCCAGCCGCCGCCTGTGCTCATGATCTGCTCCAGGTTGAGGACTGTATCATAGATCTGGCTGTCATCCCAGTTCTCCCCAAGAAACTCTGCAAAAGCTTTGACGCAGGCTCCTGCAAGGATACTGCTTGTTCCAAGGCCGGAGCCTTTGGGAACACCTTTGACGCAGGTGGAAAGGTAAAATCCGCCGCCCATTTTTTCCAGGACCTTTTTCAGGTCGGCCTTTTCCTCCAGCGGAAGGATCCCGCAGGCGATAATGGCTGCCTTGTGCAGGACAAAAGGATCGTATGGATTATGGCAATCCTGGATCTCTTCTGCACTTTCTGCTGTTCCGTAAGCACCTGTGTCTGTGCTTGCCAGCTCAATATGTAATTCCGGTATCTTCCGGATCTCTACCTCGATGGGTTCACAGCCTCTCAGCAGGATTGCTGAGTTAAGAACAGTTCCTCCGTGTTCGTTGCAGTATGGCGGTGTGTCTGACCAGCCACCGCCCCAGTTCACACGTACCGGCAGATTTACCTTTACCTGTTCTTTTGCGATCGTATAGCCGCAGTTTCCTGTCAGCTGTGTCTGAGATGCGATCTCTTTCTGGATCTGAGAAAAGCACTCCTGCTCCAGCACATCGTATGTTTTTCCGTCAAAGCATTTTTTAGTGAATTTCATGGAGCGTGATACTGCATACAGGATCCGTATTTTCTGTGAAAAATCTGCTTTTTCAGCTTCTTTCATCAGCAGATGGTAATGTCGTTCCTGGATTTCTTTTTCACCAAAGATCTTAAGTGCAGGAATATAATGTCCGCCTTTTTTCAGCTCTTCCAGAAATACTGCCACCAGGATCCTTGCTTCCAAATCTTTTTTCCAGGAAAGGATATTTTCTGTATTTCCATACTGGAAGGATTCTTCCAGACTCAGTCTCGGCTGTTTTTTCCAGCTCTCGATCTGCCGGGGTTCAGCAAGTCCTTCGCTCATTTTTACAAGAAGGTTTCCTGCCTGTGCTGCTTCCTGGAATGTTTTGCAGACCGGATACAGTTTTGCATTCCAGAGTGCGTGGGTTTCGCCGGTCCAGATATCTTCCGGCTTCAGTCCATTGGCTGAAAGAAAATCTGCTAGGTTTCCCCGCAGAAAGCTTCCTCGTTCTTCCAGCGTTTTCTTCGGATTATCCATGACTCCATATGTACGGATCACGCATCGTCCTGTCTGACCGCCGTAAAGTTCTGTGATCTCGTCCTTCAGCTTCACACCGTGAAATACTGTGTTCGCCGGTATATGTACATCCTTCAGGGAAAGTCCGGATACTACAGCGCCCTTTCCGACATGGGTTCTTCCCTCAAGGCAGGTGTCTTCAATATAGGTTCCTTCCTCGATGTCTGCTTCCGGCCCGATCAGTGCTGTATGCAAAGCTCCCTGGCAATTCAAGTCATTGGTGAATACGTGTTTTTTCCAGTCAAGGAACTCATAATCGGTTACTTCTTCTGTCATCAGAGCACGCAGCTCTCTCGTTGTTCCGAAATGGATAAATTCTGCAGGAGAAAGACAGATCAGCTTCATCTGAAAAGGACTTAATGCCTTCCATATTTTTTCTCTGCAGGTAAAAAGCTCTGTGCAGAATTCGCCTTCCGGTTTTTCTTTCTGATATTGTTCAAAGGTGGAATCTGCCGCCAGCGGATACAGAAAATCTCCGTAAAAGCTGACCCTTGCTTTTTCATTTACAAAACTTTCGTATTTATCCGGATCTGCTTTTTTTCCTGATGCATCAGCGATCAGACTAAAAAGTGTTTCCAATATTTCGGCGTCCAAAAGTACGGCGCCTGTGTCAAGATCCACGCAGTCCTGTCCATTCACGGCTCCCAGCCTGCGAAGTGTTTCTGCCGGCTGTTTGTGAAGGAACATTTTTACATGGTCGCTTCCATCATTCAAAAACACTCCATGATCGACTCCCACTTCTACCGGAGATTTCATGGAGATCGCCGCAGCTCCGCGGAACTGGGCATCTATCTGTAAAGGATTAAAAAGGAGGAGCACATCCCCGGAAAGTACCAGCATTCCTTCTTTGAACCTGGCCGGAACACCTGCCATGCTGATGAGAAATTCATCAAACAATGTGGAGCCTCTTCCATCCGGAAGTTCTCTTGGTACTGGTGAAAAAAGCTTTCCGCACACAGAATACTGTGGGACTCTTTTGCTGTCTCCGCCGGAATGGATCACAAGGATTCTTTTGTTATGGAAATCTCCCCGGAGTCCTTCTTCCTCCGAAAGAAATCGGAGTACATTCAGAGTTGCTCCGCCGGAGCCTACTCTCTTGCCTTCCGGATCCGGGAGCACGAAATATTTTGTCCATCCCGGCAATACGCCCTGTTCCAATCTGTCTGCGATCTGGCTGCGGAAGGATCTGGCCTGTTCTTCATTTGATGAGGTCAGTATCACATAGTCCCATCTGGGAAAATTTACTTTGCGGATGCTTCGTGCATAGTCTTCCCATGCATCCTGGCAGCTTTGCCGCAGAAAAAGATTTTTCAGTTTCCTGTATTCTGTGTTCATTGCTATCCTTATCCTTTGCTTTCTCATACTTTCTTTTTTTTACATAACTTCGAATACTCTTATCCGCTGTCTCGGCTGTGCCGGAGCTTCTGGCGGAAATTCTTGGCCGACTCTTCCTTATGATAAGGGAGACACGACAGGCGGTATTCAACCTGTCAGCATCTGCCTGTAGCAGAAGCTGAGTTGTGCTCTCGCTCTATAAAACAGTGGTCATACCACTTGTTTTCCAAACTGAAGAATACATTTATGGCTCAGGTTTCTGGCACTGTTCAGGCTTCGGCTTCCTCTGTGCCCGTTCTCACAGGTATATTCATCTGTTTTGCGGTTTACGGTCTTAACTGGCGCACCGCAGACAGAGCAGGTTTCGGATATCCCTTTTGCATAGGTTTCAATAACCAGAATGCCGTTTTTCCATGCTTTATAAGGCAGATTGCTCCTGATTCCGGAGCTTAGATGCATAGTGCTCCAGTTTCCTGATCCGATCATCACATAATCTGTGTATTCTTTTTTGTATTTTGGAAGGACGATCAGCGAAACCTGCTTTTCCAGGCAGAAGCCTATGATCTGAGAACTAATCTCATGGGCATAATGCTCCGACAGATGCTTCAGATGCATCCAGTATTTCCTGTTTTCTCCGGGCTGTTTTTCCCCACCGAGAGATTTCCGGGCTTTCTCGATTTTCTTCCTGATCTGATCGCAGCGATGCGTATATTCTTTTCCGCCGCCCCAGAATTTCACATCTGTTTCCTTCCCTGTGCCGTCACATACTGTCCCCACAGCAAAAACATCTCCGTTTGTAAACTGGATGGCACAGATCTTCCGTCCTTCCTGGATACGCTGCTTTACTGTTGCAGTGTCTGCTGTAAATTCCTTCACGGGAACATGCAGCATGAGATATTTCTTCTCAAAGGTTACTGAGGGTGACATCAGCTCTGCTTCTGCGGGAAATTCTCTGCCATACAGTCTGCATCTCATCCATTTCCATTGTTCTCCTGTCCATACCTTCAGTGTAATCTCCTTATGAGAAAAATCTCTGTACATTCCTTTATAATAGGTAACTGCTGAATGAAGCTTTTCTGCTTTCCTCCCCGGAATGGACTTTTGCCTGGATATGTGACTCTTTGCTGCGGCTATAGCACTGTTTATCGCAGCCCGCCTGAAATACAATGGGACTTTTTCCCAGGGAAGGGGATTCTGGGGAACCTGCTTGTCTCTTCCCATAATAGTCAGAACCTCCAGGGCCCGAAGAGTTTTCTGGCTCCCCAGTTCTCCCAGTTCCTCATGAGCCAGCAGAAGATCATAATAAAAGCTTTCAATTTCATTATAGAAATCCTGGGTTTTCCTGAGCCATTCCGGATGTCCGCAGCAAAGTCGGAGTCTTCTGGTTGTTATGCTGTAGCCTATATTGGACGGCATGTTCTCTTCCTTCCATTTATTTATATAACTTATCCAATATTATTATCTTGTCGCTTAATGTTAGATTAAGCGACAGGACCTGAAAAAACCTGTATATAAGGAAATTCGCCATTTTTCTGACCACAAAAGCTGACCACTTATGACCATGAATCTTATAACAAGAAGCCTAATATTTCCCGCAAAATACAGGTCCCTGGGACTATACATCTGACCACTTATCATGACCACTTTATATATTGATATGTATTTTTCTTTCTCTGATATATAAAAAGCTGCATAAAACGGCACAAAAAGCGACATAATTGGACCGCTATGGCAGTTTCAGATCACTTGACAAGCATTAAAGCGGATGTTATCATTACATATGGTTCAAAATCTTGGATCAAACAACAGAATAATCCGAAAAAATCACTGTCGCTTAATCTAACATTAAGCGGCAGTTTTCACATTCTCTTCATTTTCCTTTCACACAATGCACACATTTTTTTACTATATTATTAACTGTAGATAGCAAATGCTAAACAATCTTTTTCTTTTTCATACTTTTTTGCCGGGAGTCAGCACAACTCCCGGCCTCCTTTTTTATTCTTCAGGTAGTTCGCCTGCATTTTCTATTATTATTAAAGATATAAAAATATGTCTTGTTTTTTCTTATTATATATATTATACTAGTTAAGAACTTATTGTTCCTGTCCATTCTGTTCTTTGATAATTTCATAGACTTCACACTCGAAACATGATACAATATCCGCACAGAGAAATATGCGGTACAATTTTTATAGGAGGATGCGCATATGCTAGATCAGAAAGATTTGGAATTATTAGCCGGTATGATAAATCCGATCAATGTCCAGCTGGGCAATATAAATAACCGATTAGATGGTATCGACGCCAGACTGGATGCAGTGGATACTCGTCTCGACGGTATCGACGCTCGTCTCGATGCTATGGATGTTCGTTTTGACGGTATCGACGCTCGTCTTGATGCTATGGATGTTCGTTTTGATGAAATAGATGCCCGCTTCAACCGGGTAGAAAACAGACTTGAAATGATCGATCTGAAATGTGATACCAACAGAAAACGCCTGGACGACCTTTCACTGGATGTTAAGCTTGCAGAACGGGATATCCGAAAAGATATCAAAAATTTACAGGACACAACAGAAACTCTTGTCGTTGTACTTCAGGGAAGAGGTATTTTACCTGACCCAGGTAACACAATACAGACAGCCTGATCATATCATGTAAAGAGTGTGAAGCCTATGAAAGTATCAAGGGATCACACTCTTTATTATCATCCATACAACCATCTTTCTCCTCAAAAAATGGTTGCATTTACAATTCGTTTATGTTATAGTTATATGCGTTGCGGGGTATGGCGTAGCTTGGTAGCGCGCACGGCTGGGGGCCGTGAGGTCGCAGGTTCAAATCCTGTTGCCCCGATATTTCTAACAAATTCAAGGATTTCCGAGGTCTGATGACTTCGGATTTTTTTATTACCTTTATTACTTTACTATTTTTCGAAAGGAAGGTTTTGCATGCAGGATAATCTGTCTCTTTATCATATTTTTTATACGGTAGCACGTACCGGCAGTATCTCCCACAGTTCCCGGGACCTTTATATCAGTCAGCCTGCTATCAGCAAGGCGATCCAGAAGCTGGAGCAGAATCTGGATACCGTTCTTTTTAAACGCAGTTCCCGGGGTGTCACTCTGACCCCGGATGGTGAGCTTCTTTTTGAAAAAGTAAAAGAAGCTCTTTCACTTCTGGATGAAGGAGAAAATTCCATTCGCCATAACCGTTCCCGGGACATTCCAAAGCTGCGTCTGGGCGCCAGTTCTACTCTTACCAGATATGTACTGCTCTCCCACCTGGAAAACTATATTGCACGTTTTCCTCATGTACGTATCACAATTTCCTGCCAGTCTACTTATCAGACGCTGCAGCTTCTGGATGAGGAAAAAATCGATCTGGGACTCATCGGACGGCCGCAGAAGCTTCGGGGATATTATTTTCAGCCTCTTTTGAAAATCCAGGATACCTTTGTCTGTACACAGCAGTATCTGGAAAATCAGAAAAAGCTCTATCCGGATGAACCTCTGATCCAGGCAGCAACTTTCATGATGCTGGATGAGGACAATATTACACGTCAGACCGTGAACACTCAGCTGAAAGAACATCATGTGGAATTAAGTCATATTCTGGAAGTAACAACTATGGATCTTCTGATCCAGTTTGCGGAAATTGGTCTTGGGATTGCATGTGTGATCCGTGATTTTGTAAAAAAAGAGCTGGAAGAAGGAACTCTGGTGGAAGTACCGGTAGGATTTTCTTTTCCGCTGCGTGAGATCGGGTTTGTATGCAGACAGAAAGATGCTGATTCGGCTTTGATCGCGCCATTTTTTGATGATGAAACAGAGCATCCGGATAAATAAAGGAATGTAAAAAAAATTCCCATCTGATCATTGCGACCAGATGGGAATTTTAAATTTCAAAAAAGTTTCCTACCACTGTATTACGTGTGTGACTTTTTTGACTCAAACTTCGCTGCGCTTCGTTCGAGTAAAGCAAAATTTATTGCACCTGCAATAAATTTTGCTTAGTTATTAATAAGCTTATCCTCGCCGTTCCAGCTGTAGAGTTTACGGATCTCCTCGCCGACTTTCTCAGACTGATGCTCAGAAGCTAATTTTCTCATAGCCTTGAAGTGTACCTGTGCACCTGCATCGGACATGTCGAGTAAGAACTCTTTTGCGAATGTACCATCCTGGATATCGGAAAGAACTTTCTTCATTGCTTTCTTTGTATCCTCTGTGATGATCTTCGGTCCTGTGATGTAATCGCCATACTCAGCTGTATTGGAGATAGAATATCTCATTCCTGCGAATCCTGACTGATAGATCAGGTCAACGATCAGTTTCATCTCATGGATACACTCGAAGTATGCGTTTCTTGGGTCATAACCAGCTTCAACAAGTGTCTCGAAACCAGCCTGCATAAGTGCGCAAACACCACCGCAAAGTACAGCCTGCTCACCGAAGAGGTCTGTCTCTGTCTCTGTACGGAATGTTGTCTCAAGAACACCAGCTCTTGCTCCGCCGATTCCAAGTGCATATGCAAGTGCGATATCCTGAGCTTTACCTGTAGCATCCTGCTCTACAGCGATCAGACAAGGAACACCTTTACCAGCCTGATACTCGCTTCTTACTGTGTGTCCAGGTCCTTTCGGCGCGATCATTGTAACATCAACATATGCTGGTGGTTTGATGCATCCGAAATGAATGTTGAAGCCATGAGCGAACATAAGCATGTTGCCTTCCTCAAGGTTCGGCTCGATATCCTTCTTGTAAAGTGCAGCCTGTTTCTCATCGTTGATCAGGATCATGATGATATCTGCTTTCTTAGCTGCTTCAGCAGATGTATATACCTCGAAGCCCTGCTCCTCAGCTTTTTTCCAAGATTTGCTTCCTTTGTAAAGACCGATGATTACATTACATCCGGACTCTTTAAGGTTCAGTGCATGTGCATGTCCCTGGCTTCCGTATCCAATAATCGCAATTGTCTTACCATCTAATAATCCAAGATTACAGTCTTCCTGGTAAAAAATCTTATTTGCCATTTTACTTTCCTCCTCTGATGTTTACAACATCTTCTTCATAAAAATTATTTATCGTTAAGAGAGTAGCTGCTCTCCTAGCAAACATATGTAAAAAATTTACAGGTAACGGACATCGTCACTGCCTCGTGACAGACCTGTGATTCCCGTTCTTGCAAGCTCAAGGATCTCATAGTCAGCCATCAGCTCCACAAACGCCTGCAGCTTGTTCTGGCTTCCGGTCATCTCCATAATAAGAGAATCCTTACTTACATCCACCACCTTGGCACGGAAGATATCTGCAACAGAAAGAGCTCCCTGTCTCTGTTCCGGCTTCACAGCAACCTTGACGAGCATCAGCTCACGGGCAACGCTGTCGTCCTGTTCAAGGACCTTAACATCCCGTACATCTTCCTGCTTCGCCAGCTGCTTAGTGATCTGCTGGAGCATCTGATCATCTCCCTCACATACAACTGTCATACGGGAATATCTCTGATCTGCAGTCACTCCTGCGGTAATGCTGTCAATATTATATCCACGGCGGCTGAAAAGACCAGCCACACGGCTAAGGACTCCGGAGGTATTATCCACAAGGATGGATAGTATTCTCTTTTCCATAATACACCTGCTTTCAACACTTTTATGTATAGAAAACCGACTTCGTCAGTTAACGCTTTAATCTAATAAACCCTTGCTTTCTTACCATTATAACAACTTCGAAAATTTTGTCAATCAAAATTTCCTGCAAAATTCCTTCAGGATGATAAGAAATGTTTTTATCCTCAGATCAGATATTTTTTCTTAAGCTCCTCGGATGCCTTTGGTGTCAGATAAAGTTTTTTCCGAAGGAATCTTTCAATTCCTCCGTTTTCTTTTTCGATGACATCAAAAACTGTATTGATATAGGACTCCTTCACCTGATAGAAGGCTTTCAGATCTGCAAGCTTCCGGCTGTTTTCCGGCCGGTCTGCCCGGTAAAGCCTGCGCATATATTTCAGTTCATCTTCCAGACATGGATTTGACCGCATATAATCCCTTCGTATCGTTTCCTTAGGTACACCCAAAGCAAAGAGCAAAAGTGCTGTTCCGACTCCTGTCCGGTCTTCTCCTGTGGCACTGTGAAAAACAACAGCTCCATTCTTTACATGAAGCAGGACATCTAGAAAACGTGCATACTGCTTCAGAGAATACTCATCCGTAACGAAATTCCGGTACCAGTCCTGCATATACCGGTCTACATCACCATAGCAGGACATCACATGTTCAAAAAAGCTGTTTCCACTGCTGTCCTCATCCCGGATTGGAATGTGATAATACTCCACTCCTGCCATGATATCATCCGGTTTTTTCTTTACTTCTGCAGCTGACCTGAAATCAATCACTGTTTTTACATTATATTCTTCTGAAAGGATCCGGTTGTCTGCAGCAGAAGCATGATAGATTTCTCCGCTGCGCAAAAGCTTTCTGGGAAGAATATGCGAACCGTCTACTGTCATCAATGCACCCAGATCTCTTGTATTCGGAAGATTCTGAAGCGGAAGCCTGCTTCCTTTTGGAAAACCAACCGCAAGATCCGGATTCAGTACTTTAAGAAGCTGAAGGCAATCCTGTACCTCCTGCTCTGTCATATCAAATTTATAACGCTTCTGACGTCTGGTTATGATCACCAGATAATTAATGATCAGCTGCTTTTCACCGGTTTTATCTGTTCCCTCACGGCGCATGTACGCCCAGAGAATATCTTTACACGGAAGACTGTTGAGCATCATATGTCTGGTAAACACAAAAAAGCCATCTTCGATCCGTATTTTTCCGTATCTCATTTTCTTTCCTTTCTCCTTCTCAACCCCTGTGCTGCTTTCTTCGCAACACTTTTTATCATACCAGAAATCTCAAGTCCCGTATACCTCGTTTGACAATTTTCGTAGTTTGGATATAATAAACAGAGAAATTTTACCACAGGGAGGCTTTCTTTTATGGACAATCTTATTTTCTGTCTGAATGTTACCGTGCCCATCTTTCTTACACTGCTCCTGGGATATTTTTTCCGGAGGATCGGACTGTTTGATGAAACATTTGTCAATCGTATGAACAAATTTGTGTTTGTCATCCCCCTGCCTGTGCTTCTGTTTCAGGACATCGCTAAAATCGATATCTATGAGGCCTGGGATCCCAAGATGGTTCTTTTCTGTTTTGCGATCACATCGCTCAGTATTATGATCTCCGTGCTCCTGTCCCGTTTTCTCCACCCTTCCGATATCCGGGGCGAGTTTATCCAGGCATCCTACCGCAGCAGCGCAGCGATCCTTGGTATCGCCATTATCCAGAACCTTTACGGAAATGCAGGTATGGCACCACTGATGATCATTGCCAGCGTCCCTCTTTACAATGTAATGGCTGTTGTAGTTCTCTCTGTCTTTAAACCAGGTCAGGGAAAAATAGATGGTACCGTTCTGAAGCGCACTTTAAAGGGAATTGTCACCAATCCCATCATTCTCGGCATTGCAGCCGGTACACTCTGGTCCCTTCTTCGTCTTCCATTTCCGAAGATCCTGGACTCTACGGCAGGCAATCTTGCAAAAACCGCCACTCCTCTTGGCCTCATGGCTATGGGCGGATCTCTGCACTTCGGAAAAGCCTTTTCCCGGCTGAAAGCATCTGTTGCCTGTACATTTATGAAACTTGTCGGTTATGAAGCACTTTTTCTTCCTCTTGCCATCCGTTGCGGTTTTACAAAGGACAAGCTGGTTTCCATCATTATCATGCTGGGGTCTGCCAGCACCGTTACCTGCTTTGTCATGGCAAAAAACATGGGACATGAGGGCTCTTTTTCTTCGGGAGTCGTGCTTCTTACCACATTATTCAGTGCCTTTACCCTGACACTCTGGCTGTTTATCTGCAAAGGTCTGGGACTGATCTGATATTGCAGCTTCTGCATATTATCTACCCGGAAAAATCTGTAACATAAAATGCTGTAAGAACTATGATTTCTGGTTCTTACAGCATTTTTTTATAAAAGCATATTCACATAAAGCTATCATTTCTGATGTGGATGTTTCTGTTCTTACAATCTCATAGCCTACAAAACAAACGAAGCATTCTCTCAGATCAGCTTCAGATATTTCAAGCCATCCCGAATGCCGTAGTGGAACATATCAGACGTAACATAATCTGCCAGTTCTTTGATCTTCGGAGAAGCATTTCCCATGGCAACCTTTATTGCAGCGTATTCAAACATGGCAAGATCATTGTTGCTGTCTCCAAAAACAACGGTATTCTCCCACGAAATATCAAACAGGCGGATCACAGTTGCGATCCCAACAGCCTTGTTAAATCCCTTTGGCACCAGTTCAATGGTATTTCCCACAAACGAACTGCTGCCTTCATGGCGGATGATATCATAGTATTCTGACAAAATGGATAACGCTGCCTCCGCATCACATCCCTCCGTCATTTTTGCACTGATCTTATTGATCCGCATACAATCCTCATTTCCACGGATAGGCCTCCATTTATCGCCCAGGGATTCTGTGATCAGACTGGCATACCAGTTCACTTCATCGGTATACTCCTCTTTGTCATAATACATAAAATCCGCGCCTTCCATTACCGGGATCAGTCCGTATTTTCTAAGAACCTCCACAGAAAGCTTTGCAACCTCCGGCGTCATCTCTTTATTAAAAAGCCTCTTCCCGTCCTTCTCAATGGTGGATCCGCAGGCACTGATCATTCCCGTAAAAGGGATCTGCTCCAGATACCAGGATACAAACGCACGACTTCTTCCTGTGCAGAGCCACGCTTCATGTCCGTTATCTACCAGCGCACGGATGGCTTCTATGGCACTGTCCGGCACTCCTTTTTTCATATCACAGACTGTTCCGTCCGCATCAAAAAATACTGCTTTTCTGCTCATTTTCCTGTCCTCCGATATCACCTGTAAAATACCTTTGCCGCACGGATCAGACTTTCCGTATCTTTCACTCCGGCTGTTTCATAAGCGGAATGCATCGCCAGCTGCGGCAAACCGATATCGACCGTATTTATGGCTGCCTGGGTATTGGAAATATTTCCCAGAGTGGAACCACCGGCAATATCAGAACGGTTCACAAATGTCTGATATGGCACATCTGCTTCTCTGCAGAGTTCCTTAAAGATTGCTGTGGAAATCCCATCGGTACAATATTTCTGATTGGCATTATATTTGATCACAATTCCACCATTCATCACCGGACGGTTTACAGGATCTGCCTTGTCTGTATAATTCGGATGTAATGCATGTGCATTGTCCGCAGAGATCATAAAGCTCTCTGCAAGGGCCATCAGATAACTTTCCTGATCTCCGCCAAGGGCCAGATTGATACGAAACAGTACATCTTTAAGAAATGTGGATGCAGCTCCCTGCCTGGTAGTGCTTCCCACTTCTTCATTATCCAGTACACAGTGGACTGCAATGCCCTTCTTCTTATCTGCCTGAAGAAAGCCTTCCATTGAAGCGAAAGCACACTGCAGATCATCTAATCTTGGACTGGAAACAAATTCATTCCTGGATCCCCAGATCGTTCCGGGCATCCGGTTATAGAGAAACAGATCATGGCCCAGGATATCCTCCGGACGGATCTCTGCCTCTTCTGCCAGCATCCGCATGAAGTTTCCTTTTTCGCCACTGCCACTGTACAATGGAAGCATATCCTTCTGGACATTATAATGATAGCCTCCATTAATATCCCGGTTCATATGGATCGCAAGGCTCGGGATCATGACCAGATCTCTATCAATATCTACAAGCTTTTCCAGAATTTTTCCGTTTTTGTGGACGATCATGCGGCCTGCCACAGAAAGGGGACGGTCAAACCAGGTAGAAAGGATCATTCCTCCGTACCGCTCCACATTCAGCTTCACATAAGCTCCGTTTACAGACATCTCCGGATTTTCTTTTATTTTAAAAGACGGGGAGTCACTGTGACTTGCAATGATATGATATCTCCTGCAGTCATTGACAGGAATGGAAAATCCGATGATCGCAGAATGATTTCTCATGACAAAATATTTTCCGCCCTTTTCCAGCTCCCAGCGCTCCTCTTCCTTCAATTCTGTAAAGCCTTCCTCCAAAAAACGTCTTCTTGTTTCCTCTGCCGCCTGAAAGGCTGTAGGACTTTTACTGATAAATTCCAGCAGTTTTTCTGTTGTTTCTTCGTACATAATCTTCTCCTCTGTCGGCCCGGTAATATCCAGGCTGTTATGCTATTACCCATTATACGGCAAAACTTTTTTCAGGGCAATATCTCAGATTTCTGCACTCTTTCGTACCCACATATGCTGCACAAGCTTATCCCCAAGCTTATTTGCGAGCATAGTATAAATTGAACTAAATACATTGGCTCCAATACGGAGCAGCACTGCTGCCGGCATTCCAAACAGTCCTGATGCAATGGACAGTGCTCCAAATGTATTAAATGCAGTCTGCCACGCATAACCTGCGGAATATCCCACACCGATTCCTCCGATCATTCCAATATAGGGATACATAGATTCCGGAAGTATCAGATAAAGCACTGCAAACAAAATACATCCAACGATATTGAACATCCCCCTTTTTCCGGCTCTTCCCTTGCAGTCCTCGGTAAACGGCAAGCACACGGACATACAAGCAATTCCGGCCCACATTGCTCTTGGGAGTCCTAGAAGAGACATGATCAGCATAGCGCTGGAAACGATCAGCGTCAGTCTTAAATACCACCTGCCTCTTGCGGAATGCAGGTCAAATTCCCGGAACAGGTCCAGAAACGTCCTGCGATACGGGCGGTTTTTCTGATTCTTATAAAAAACTACCATGCAGAGAACCATTCCGGCCAAAAGCCCCTCTACACGAAGCAGATACGCCTTTCCGGTTACGTCATATCCCATCAGAAGCAGATATCCGAGAACAAATGTGGAATGGTTATACATAATTACATTATGGCATCCCAGGATCATCAGTAACAGGATGCTTATCGCATTAACAAAAAATGCCGGTACCGGTGAAACCATATTGGATAATCTCGGTCCTGCGATCAGAATACAGAAAATCCCGGCAATGGACAACAATCCGTGAGACGTCCGGATTCCGAAATCCGCCTGTCTTAAAACCAGCACTGCCAGTAGTACGGTTACTCCTACAACACTGTTGTCATTGCCGGTTATCTTACTGTACAATGTCACAACCGCCACACAAAATGCCATGACAAGATACACTTTAAAATTATAGATCAGAATATGCCTTCTTTTCTCCTTTTTGTCTGTGGTATTTCTGATCAGCTGTTTTGATCCGGTTGAGCTTAACTGCAGTTCCTGATAAAATGTCATTTTCATCACTCCTTTTGTAAAGCAGACATTCTCATTTCGCTTTTTTCACATGCTCATAAACGCAATCTCTTTACAATTTACGTTCAAAGATACAAACAGCCATTATACTTGGTTTATTCTGAAACGTCAAATATTTTTTCTGAAATCATGTTCACGCATTACACCTCAACCCCGATCAGATCACTCCGAAAATGGCCAGGAACATTTTTATTATTTTTATATTTACTGCAGCTCCGCTATCCTGGTCACTGCTACATAAATGTCCTGTATCTTATACCAGGTTGGATAATCCACCACTCCAGATGCGGGAAGTCCGAATATATTCTGGAATTTTTTTACAGATGCAGCAGTAGCCGGACCATAAATACCATCCACGATCACTGACGGGATGGCAGGATAGGCTTTTGCTATGGCATTAAGCTGTTCCTGGATCTGCTGCACCTTTTCACCGGTAACACCGATAGTCAGGTCATATCCCGGCCAGGATGCGGGAATCCCGGAAACTGCTTCCGCCACATTGATATACATATCGTTTCCATAGAAGCTCCGCAGGATCTCAATGGCGGAATATCCCTGATCTCCCAGAGCTTTGCTTCCCCACTGGGTCATCCATCCCCGGTTCCTGCACTGCACCTGGTGTCCGTCACAGTACTGGGTCAGGATCGGCTGACGTACATCCGGTCTGGAAAGGTAGTTTTCAAAAAGTTCATCCACGATCCGGTCGATACTCTCAAAAATATTCCTGCCATGGATCCATTTGTGGTCGTATGCTGTGGAGGATGTAATGGTGAAATCATAACCCTTATTTCGGTACCACTCTGTATAAACTCTGTTCAGAGTAAACGACATGATTGCCAGAACATTGGCACGTATCGTGTCCTCCGGCCAAGTTGCGTAGATCTCACTGCTGGCCACGTTTTTGATATAATCCTTATATCTTACATAATAATCCTGTGCAGAGGTATCCCCTATTGGCCCGTCGTGGACTACGATATACTCCGGGATCACCACTTTGTTTAATACGATCTCTCCGGTTTCATTTATCGGCTTGATCTCTGCTTCCGGATTTTTGGGAGGATATTCCCCAAAAAGCGTATGGGGTCCGATGACGATCCGCTGATAGTCCTCTCCACTACCCTGCTGTCTGCTAAGGGATGCTCCCTGCCTGGCAATGGAATGGGGAAGAACTTCTGTCCCGGCAACTTCTTTTGGTGTAAAACCCTCTGCACTGATCCGAACTGTATATTCTGCATAAGGCTGCTGCTCCACCGGTTTCATGCTGTATTCCAGTGGAGGAGCTGCCAGCTCCAGCATGGGCGTTTTTCCGGAGGAATCCGTACGGATTTCTTCGATCACATTATCCGGGACTCCTGTGTACGAGATCCGCACTGTAGCATTTTCCACAGGACGGTTACTGGCACTGTCCAGCACCGTCACCTGCAGCTGTCCCTGATCCGGCATATCCTGCTGCATGGAAATATAAGAATGATTTTTCATAAACAGAGGCTCCTTTTTGTGCCTGAAAGCACACTGGTTCTCTGCTAGTATATGTTTGCATAAAAAAAATGTCTCTTACCTGATATACAAATAAGAGACACCTTTTTCAGTTACAGATTATAAATTTTTTCCACCTCTTCAAAGTTCTCTGACTTCTAGCGTTCCCGCAATTTCCAAGAGCTGTTCTTCATTGACAAAATTGCTGATACAGCCCATTCCCTGAACACACGCACTTCCTGTTACATTTCCAAACTTAATGCACTGTTCAATTGGATAATGATGATAAAGTCCATAAATAAAGCCACTCATAAATGCATCTCCTGCTCCTGTTGCATCAATAGCTTTTACATTTTGTACAGAAGATATGATTTTTATTCCATCCTTATTTTTAAGCAGGCACCCTTCCTTGTCCATTTTGATCGTCACGTCAGAAAAAAATTCCGACAGAATGTCAGCAGCCTCTTCCACACTGGACGTTCCTGTAATCTTCATGGCCTCTTTCTGGTTGGGAATATAATAATCTGCAATTTCCAGATAATCCTTGTATTTTTCCAATGTCAGATCATCTTCCCATCCCGTATCAAAAATCTGGATACAACCATCTTTTTTCAGTCTTTTATACACATCTAAAAATCCAACATGCATATCTACCACATATGCACCTTTCAGATTTTCATAAACTTCATCCATAACAGCATCATTAAGATCCATTCCGTCTGTATATGAAATAAAACTTCTGTCACCACAATATAGCAAGGTGGAAGACAGCACCACCGGCATCTTGTTTCCTTTATAAAGATTCACAGTTTTTACCGGATAGCTATTCAGTGTTTTTTTCACAAATTCCGAAAAAAGATCATGCCCTGCAAAAGTAATAATTCTGGACTCAACTCCAAGCCTTGAAAGATTGATCATGGTAGCCGGAATCCCACCACCAAACTGCATGGAAAATCCTCTGGCGAAAATCTCCTCTCCCTTATCAGGCAGTCTATCAAGACCAGAATAGATCAGATCAATATTGGAATAGCCTACGCCACCTACAAAACTCATATCAGTTCCATTCCTCCATATAGTCTTTATTTGTGGCTAAATATGTTTCCACCAGTTTCTTGGCCAGTGAGTAGGAATTGACAAGAGGATGCACCATAAGGCAGTCAATTGCTTTACTAATGCTTCTTGTACGGATTGCTTCAGAAGCCAGCCTTTCGTAAATCTTCACCCTGCGAATAAGTTCCATCTGCAATTCCCCGGGATTTGGGACTTTATGCGGAATCATCTCACCATCTTTAAGATCACATGTAACTTCCACAATGTCTGTATTAAGGAGTCCCGGAATTGCTCCGTTATTCGGTACACAAAGGATCATCTCACTGTCTTTTCCACTTAATTTGGAACGGATATATTTCAGGGCAACACCTGCATAGCCTCCATCATCCTTTGCATAAACATCAAAATGATAGGGTTCTTTTGCTCTGGATACGCCGGTCTCATTTGCCATATAAGCATCTTCACGTTTGCCATACCACTTATCATAAACCTTCAGGCAGTTTTCAAAATCATTTTCGACATCCATGTGTGACAGTTCCTCCGTCATATGGATATTCACATCACGGATCACTTCTCCCCTGGTGATACCCGCATCCAAAATATGCTGAACTGCTTCTTCTCTGTAATAAAAATAATACAAATATTCATTAAGAATACATCCCATATGCTCTACCAGATCTTTTTTAAAGAAACGCATATCTGTATCCGTATACAATCTTTCATCTTTTAAAAGCTCCGGCAAAATCTCTTTTCCATCCAGCTTAATACTGTCAAAAAAAGAAAGATGATTCAATCCATAGCAGTCTCCCGTCACAGAATTTTGCGGAACCTTATACATTTTTGCAAAGGAATGGAGAAGACTACTTGGAGCATCGCAGATACCATAGGTAAAATCATATCCCATATCACGCAGAGTCTGAGATACTACTCCCGCTGGGTTGGTAAAGTTAAAGATCTTTACATCCGGAGAAGCGTATTTTTTTGCAAGCTCACAATATTTTACCAGAGCCGGCACAGAACGCATAGCAAAAGAAAACCCTGCCGCACCGGTAGTTTCCTGCCCCAGAACCCCCAGATTCAGAGCTACTCGTTCATCCTGGATACGCATATCATCCTCTCCAACACGAATCGTTGTTATGATATAATCTGCATCTTTAATGGCTTCTACAGGGTCGCCGGTAAGTTCCAGCTGCAAGTCTGGCTGCAGACGTTTTGCAACCTGCTGTGCCATTTTACCATAGATATTAAGCTTCTTTGGATCATTATCCATAAAAATCACTTGGTTGATCCCCAATTCCAAACTGCTCTGAGCAAGGCTTTTTGCCAAAAACATGGAACGTACTCCACCACCGCCGATTACTGCTATTTTCATCTGTAATTCCTCCTCTTTCTGTCTTTTTAGTAGTCTGCCTCATTCATCTTAAACAACCGATTAATGGCACTTACTACAATTACCCCTGCAATAATAAGAATTACTCCCATCATGTTGGCATAACCATAATTATTATCTGTCATAGATGTTTTGTACAGGTATAGTGGAAGATTCAGTGTTGTATCTCCCGGCCCTCCGTTGGTTGTCAGATAAATGAGTTCAAATTCTCTCAGCATACTGGTTGCCGCCAGAATCTCACAGGTTCCAATAATAGTACGGATCAGTGGGAGACGAATCTTCATATTGATCTGCATGTCTGTAGCACCATCGATCTTGGCCGCTTCCACAACATCCTCGGGAATGGACAGAACACCTGCAAGCACAAGAATGATGATCATTCCTGTATACAGAAGCCAGCTCCATGTAACTGTGATAAAGGCACTGTTCTGATCAAAGAACCAGTTTTTCATAAATGGTTTCCCGGTTACTGTTTTTACAAAAGAATTGATAATACCATACTGCGCATTAAATACATTCAGGAAAATAACAGCCAGTGCCGCTGCAGATACCACATTCGGGATCATATAGATAGTTCTGAGGACTTTCCAACCTTTTTTTCTTTTTGAAAGCATAAACGCGATCACAGTTCCTAGCATCACATGCACAACAGACTGAAGCACAACCCAGATTCCCGTATTCTTCAGTGCTGTAAGCATTCGTGCGTCGTTCCGGAAAGCATTGATATAATTATCCAGTCCAATAAATTTAAATACACCGCCTGCTTTCCATTCAAAAAATGAACTTCCAAACACCATACACATCGGAGCCAGGTAAATCAATGCAAAAAGGAGCAGACACGGCAAAAGAAAGCTTGCCTGTTTCCATTTTTTAACTTTCATTTCTCATCTCTCCTGTTTCAGTCTGTTCTTAGCCTCCGGCGACTTCAGAAGAAGGTATGTCCTGCCGAAGCCGCGGAAATCATATAATTATCAGTTTTTCTGTGCAGCGTCTGTAAGAGCCTGTGCGAACTCTTCCGGAGTAATTTCACCCTGCGCAAGAAGCGGATACTGAATACTGATCTCATCCACTACATTTGCATACCAAAGGCTCTGGAAATCATTAATACTGTGCGCTGCTTTATCGCCGTTTGCGATGACTTCATTTACAAGTGGCTTTACATTATCAGATGTAAGACCCTCCATAGCCGGAATATCGCCTGTAATTTCAAGCATTTTAAGCTGGCTCTCCTCATTTGTGAGGAATTTTACAAATGTAAGAGTTGCATCCAGTGTTTTCTCATCCTTGGAAGCAACATTAAAGCCAATTTTTCCACTGTTATACATAACATCACCAGGATACATTGCAGTACCGACTTTATCTGCAAATCCATCTTCAACCATAGAAGTATCATAGAAATCGCTAATCATCCAAGGACCATTTGCAATGATAGCTGTCTGTCCCATAAAGAAGTTGCTTGCAGCATTCTCATATTTTCCACCAACTGCATCCGGAGTTGTATATTTCTGAAACATGGTCTGAATCCTGGTTGCTGCATCGATAAATTCTTTTGTATTATAATCTGTCGGGAGCATGGTATTCATAAACTGTTCTCCCTCATCGCTCTCACCAATCATAGCACCAAGCATCAGTGAAGTTACCCAACCGGAATCTGCAGTATCCATGGAAAGCGGTGTAATGCCTGCATCCAGAAGCTTGTCACACTGCTCAAAGAACTCGTCCCATGTCTTTGCCGGTTTCTCAATTCCTGCCTGAGCAAAGAGATCTTTGTTGTAGAAGTATCCTATTACCTGTCTGGTATAAGGAATTCCATAAATCTTACCATCGCGGGAGTTTACATCCCAGCATGCATCAGTTGCAAGTTTTTTCCAGTCATCATCTACATAATCAGTAAGGTCGACAAGTTGATCCTTCATTGAATCAATCAGATTATATCCACCTGTACTGAATGTATCCGGAAGAGAATTGGAAGAATACAGAACTTTCAGCTTATCCACATAGTTCTGATCACCTGCGATTTCTTCCACATTGACCTTGATACTGTCACCGTACTCCTCATTAAAAGCTTCCAGACGATCCTGGAACCATTCTGTATTAACACTGACACCAACCCAGGATGTAGGAAATGTGATTTCTGTCACATCATCCGCTTTTACTGTTGTGGTCATGCCTCCTGCCATGGATAATGCTGTCACTGCTGACAATACTGTGGCCATCACCTTTTTTGTTTTCATATTAATTGCCTCCTTTTATATAATTTATAAATTTTCATCTTCAACCTTTGACAGATCCTGCTACCATACTGGTAGTAACCTGTTCCTGCAGCAATACATAGATTACGATACTTGGTAGAATTACCATAGTCAATGCCGCAAACATCGCTGTATAGTTAAACGAAAACTGAGATGTAAAATAATTCAGAGCAAGAGGAAGGGTCCTTACTTCTGTGCTTTTGGTAAGAACGAGTCCGAACATGAACTCATTCCATGACGTCAGGAACTGTAAAATTGCCCCTGTTGCAAGTCCTGATTTAGCCAATGGAAATACAATTACAAAGAATGTCCGATAAAACCCGGCTCCGTCAATATAGGCAGCTTCTTCCAGTTCCTTGGGGATACCCTGAAAATAGCTTTTGAATACGAAAAGTGAAGTAGGAAGTCCCAGTGCCGCATACACAAGTACAAGCCCTGACCTTGTATCAAACATTCCGATTCCCATCATGATCTTATAGATTGGCATCAGAAGTGCTGAAGTAGGTACAAGAAGAGACGCAGATAAAAGCAATGTGATAAAGGTACTTCCCTTAAACGTATATCTGGCCAACACATAGGCAGCCATGGAAACAATCAGGATATTTAGCAGGGTACTTGTGAAAGAAATCACAACACTGTTTCCATAAAACTTAAAAATTGGAGCCAAATCCAATGCAGCCTTATACCCATTAAAGCTTAATGATGTAGGCAGTGCAAATGCAGATGATAGGATCTCCTTATTGGATTTAAAGGATGACATCACGATCCATACTAATGGTCCTACTGAAATCAGTGCCATAAATCCCAGGAAAACAAATCTAAATATTTTCCAAAGAATATCTTTAAAGCTCTTCCCCCCCATTTTATATTTCCTCCCTTCTGAGTACAGTTCCTCTTTCCAATAATTTATAGGGTAGTGTATACTCTATATTTTCTTCTCTGTTTCTACTTTTGTTACACAAAATCTCAAGAGTCCATTCCACCATCTTATCCAGTGGCTGATAAATCGTAGTAAGTTTAGGAACCACCCGCTCTGATATACTTAATCCATCAAATCCCAAAACGGATACATCTTCCGGAACCTTCAAACCATGTTCATTTAGCGCTGTAATTGCTCCTACCGCAGTCTCATCGGAAAAAGCAAACACTGCAGTGAACTTCTTTTTCTTTCGCAATGCACTGTTCATAGATCGATAGCCTTTTTCGAAGGTAAGCTGACCGTATTCTGCCATGTCATCACTGAACATAAGTCCATATTCCTCCATTGCCTTCTTACAGCCAACTAACCGCTGGAATCCTGAACTGATGCTTGTAGAAAGATCAGTCAGAATCAGTATCTCCCTGTGTCCCATTTCAAGAAGATATTTCATTCCCTCGTAAGCAGCCATCATATCGTTAATGTGTACCATATCGCATCTGCTGTCAAAAGCTGCGCCTCCCAGCATAACCACTTTGATATTCTTTGCCCGGATATATCGTATCACCTCACGGTCAATCTCCTCCTCCAGATAAATAACTCCCATCACATACAATTCCTTCAGGATACTCTTATAACTATCATCTCCCGGAAATGTAGGAAGAAATATCACTCTACATTTGTATTTTGGCATCTGCCGGATAATCTCCTTTATAGATTCACTGAAATATCCAAATTCCAGATTAGGAATCAGAACTACGATCACACCATCTGACTTACGTGTTGGATGATTTGGCACATAACCAACCGTATTAGCTGCCTCCTCAATTCTTCTGGATAATTCATCACTCACTACATTCTGTCCTGAAAAATATCTTGAAACAGTTGCTGGAGACACATGTGCCATTTGTGCAACCTTTCTGATTGTACCTGCCATTGTCTCATCTCCTTATGTGATTTTTTCTTATTATTTGAGATTTATTCCTTATTTCTTTTAGTATTTTGCACGATTTAATATCGCTATCTACATTTTTGATTGTACAAAGTTACAAATAGAATGTCAATCTTGTTTCATGTGTTTCATCTTGGTTTCATATGTTTCATTAAAAAAAGATGGAACAATCCGGACATCTTCCTGACCATTCCATCTTTTATATATCTTTACTTCATAATCCTCATCAGAATATCTTCAGAATATCATTATACATAACGATAACCATCAACGCCATCAGAAGCATCAGCCCCGCAAAATGGATCATGCCTTCTACCTGACGGTTTACCGGTTTTCTCCGGATCGCTTCTGCCACCAGAAATACCAGCCTTCCTCCATCCAGCGCAGGAAGAGGAAGAAGGTTCATCACTCCCAGGTTTGCAGAAAGAAGAACTGCCATATTCAGCAAATTCATCCAGATCATCAGCGTTCCCTCACTCTTGGACTGTTCGTAAGTGTCGCCAATGGCATCCGCAATACCCACAGGACCACTTAAGTCTTTCATTCCAAGGTGACCGGTCACAAGCTCTTTCAGGCTTAAGATCGTAGTACGGATCATGTATTTCACTTCCACAGCACCATATTTCAGAACATTAAAGCCGGAAGTTTTTTCACTGTATGTGTTATATCCGAAACCGGAAACCGGTGTTCTGTATTCCCTTGGTGTTATCTCTGCCTCATATTCCAGTCCGTTACGCTCATAGGTGATCGTCACAGGTTTCTTGGATAACGGATGCTCCTCGATGTATTTTTCATATGCATTTCCATCCGGAACCTCCACACCGTTGATCTTCGTGATCACATCGCCGGCTTCCAGACCTGCCTCTTCCAGTGGCATTCCCTTGATCAGTGATTCCACTGTCATGGAATTTACATCGGAACGGTTAAAGCCAAGAAGATACCGCACATTTACATCTGGTTTATAGGAAATCTCCTGTTCCTTTCCATCACGTTTTACTTTCAGCCGGATGGTATCTCCCTCTTTCAGTTCGTTGAGATACGAATATACATAAAGATCTTTCCCCAGATCAATATGGTAGCCCTGATATTCCGTGATCACATCGCCCTTTTTCAATCCGGCCTTTTCCGCAGCAGAATTTTGGGTTACTTCTAATACAGTTGCCGGATCATAGCCCATACAGCCTACAATGATCACAGACAAAACAAATGCCAGCAGAAAATTAAATACCGGACCTGCAGCAACCACTGCGATCCTGCCCCACACAGGAGCCGAATTAAAGGTTCCCGGACTGTCATCTTCCGCATCCTCTCCGGCCATGGCGCAGGAACCTCCAAGAGGAAACAGTTTCACGGAATAACGTGTGCCGCCCTTTACCGTACTTATGATCCTGGGTCCCATACCAAGAGAAAATTCCAATACCTCGATATGGTTCTTTTTTGCCAGAAGAAAATGTCCCAGCTCATGGATCAGTATCACAACACTGAAAATAATTACAGCAATCACAAATTTCAATTTACCACCTGCTTTCGATCCACTGATAAGTATCCTGCTCTACAGAAAGGATCTCATCCAGATCCGGATGTGCGATTTTTTTATGTCTTTCCATAGACTGTGCAATAATCTCATAAATATCCAGAAAGCCGATCTTTTCCTCCAGGAATTTCTTTACTGCAAGCTCATTGGCTGCATTAAAGACAGTCGGCATACTTCCGCCCTCCCGGGATGCCTGGATCGCCATAGGAAGTCCCCGGAATGTCTCCATATCCGGAACCTCAAATGTGATCTCATGAAGCTTCGTGAAATCAAGGCGGTCTCCATCCAGATATCGTCTGTGCGGATAGTACAGAGCGTACTGGATCGGAAGTCTCATATCCGGAGTTCCAAGCTGTGCCATGATCGCACCATCCTTAAACTCCACCATGGAATGGATGATACTCTGCGGCTGCACCACCACCTGAATATGATCCAGATCCATGTCAAACAGCCATTTGGCTTCCATAACTTCCAGCCCTTTGTTTACCAGGGTTGCGGAATCTACGGTGATCTTTCGTCCCATTACCCAGTTTGGATGCTTCAGAGTATCTGCAACAGTGACCCTTCGCAGCTCTTCTGTGGTACGTCCGCGGAAGGGACCACCGGATGCCGTGATCAGAAGCTTGTGGATCTCTTTGTTTTCTTCTCCGTGGATAGCCTGGAAAATAGCGCTGTGTTCACTGTCTACCGGAAGGATAGATACGCCATATTTCTTTGCCATGGGCATGATCAGATGACCGGCTGTGACAAGGGTTTCCTTATTCGCCAGGGCGATGTCCTTTCCGGCACGGATTCCCTCCATAGTAGGGCGGATCCCGATCATTCCCACGATCGCAGTGACAAGGATATCGGATTCCGGCATGGACGCAAGTTCCAGAAGTCCTTCCATTCCGCTGACTACCTTTGTGTCCGTATCCGCAATACGTGTTTTCAGGTCCCGGGCTGCCTTTTCATCCCAGACTGCAGCCAGAAGTGGATGAAACTCCCGGATCTGTTCTTCCAGTTTCTCCACACTTTTTCCCGCACTGACCGCAACAACACGAAGATCTTCATTTTTTCTTGCCACATCCAGTGTCTGAGTTCCGATGGAACCGGTAGAACCTAAGATTGCAATATTCTTCATTTCAATATCTCCTAAATTCCAAGAATCGTTTTTGCAAGATAGTAAATAACAGGAGCTGTGATAATCACGCTGTCAAAACGGTCCAGGATTCCTCCGTGGCCCGGGATCAGCTTACCATAGTCCTTAATGTTCTGATTTCTCTTGATCGCAGATGCTGCCAGATCACCTACCATGGAGATCAGGGCTCCAACTGCACAAATCAGGGCATACTCCGCCATTTTTCCCTGTGTGGCCGCTGCATAGATCACTCCAAGAAGTGCCGCTCCCACAACGCCGCCTACAGCTCCCTCGATGGATTTCTTCGGGCTTAAAACCGGCGCCATCTTATGTTTGCCGATGAGCATTCCCACACAGTAAGCGCAGGTATCACAGCCCCAGGAGCATAAGAAGATCAGCCATACCAGGAATTTTCCGTCCGGGAGGCTTCTGGTAAGATAGATAAAGGAAAGCATCACCGCAACATATATCACTCCGAAAAATGCTGCCATCACTTGTTCCGCACGGTATTTCGGATAACCGAATACATAGACAAACAGAATCAGGATCATACTGATGATGATCGCCATTGTTCCATAACTTCCAAAATCAAATTTCATGGCAATATAATAAAGCACTGCTCCAAGATATCCCACAAGTTCCAGCACAGTAATGTGCTCATCACTTACCTTCATTACCTTGTAAAGCTCTCTCATTCCGATCAGTGAAACAACCAGAAGTGTAAAAAACAGGATCCAGCTGCCGGAAATAATGGTTGCCAGGGCAATGATGACAAGGATGATACCACTTATCAGTCTTGTCTTAAACATGATCTACTCCTCCTTGACGCCACCGTAACGTCTGTCTCTCTGATTATATTTCTCGATGGCTTTGATCAGCTCTTCTTTATTGAAATCCGGCCACGCAACCGGGGTAAAATAAAATTCGGAATAAGCCAGCTGCCAGAGCAGGAAATTGGAAAGGCGCTGTTCTCCGCTTGTGCGGATCATCAGATCCGGATCCGGTACACCGGCAGTGTCCAGATAGCTCTCAATGGTATCCTCTGTAATGTTGTCCGGCTCAACTTTTCCGTCTTTTACATCCTGTGCCATCTTCTGCATTCCACGGCGGATCTCATCACGGCTTCCGTAATTTAATGCCAGCTGAAAATAAATACCGTCAAAATCTTTGGAATATTCCTCCAGTTCCCGGACACTCTTCTGAATATCCGGTGCAAAAGCAGTAATATCCCCGATGACTTTCATCCGCATATTATTTTTCTTGGAAATTTTAATACATTTCTTAAGATAACTGCGGAACAGTTTCATCAGTGCTTCCACTTCTTCTCTGGAGCGTTTCCAGTTTTCTGTGGAAAAAGCGTAAACCGTAAGATATTTCACCCCAAGGTCTTTGATATCATAACAAATGTTTTCAAGATTGGCGCATCCCTTTACATGTCCGTAGGTTCTCGGCATTCCTCGTTCCTTTGCCCACCTTCCGTTTCCATCCAGAATGATCGCTATATGATTTGGTACGTTCATAAATCTCCTCCATACAGAAAGAGAGCTTCTTCAAAGAAGCCCTCTTTATCCTCGTATCTCTTACAATTATACAGTCAGAATCTCTTTAGACTTGTTCTCGATCGCCTTGTCAACTTCCTTGATGTACTTATCTGTAAGTTTCTGGATCTGATCCTCAAGCTCTTTGATCTCATCCTCAGAAACATCCTGTTTTGCAAGTTTCTTAAATGCATCGTTGGCATCACGACGGATATTTCTTACTGCAACCTTGGCACCTTCGCCTTTTTTCTTAACGTCTTTTACCAGCTCTTTACGACGTTCCTCGGTAAGCTCCGGGAAAACAAGACGGATCATTTTTCCATCGTTGCTCGGGTTTAAACCAAGATCAGAGCAGAGAATTGCTTTCTCGATAGCTTTGATCATGCTGGACTCCCATGGCTGGATCTGAATCATACGTGCCTCCGGAACAGAAATGTTTGCCACCTGCTGAATCGGAGTTGGTGCTCCATAATAATCTACGGTAAGTTTGTCAAGAATATGCGGGTTTGCACGGCCGGCTCTGATTGTTGTCAGCTCACTCTCCAAAGCATTCAGTGTTTTTCCCATTTTTGTTTCGTATACCTGAATTCTCTCATCCATTTCACATATCTCCCTGTATGGTTATTTTTTTATTATTCCCTTCTGATTACACAGTTACCTTTGTTCCGGAGAACTTACCGTGTACCGTGTTGACGATGCTGTCTTTTTCATCAAGACCGAATACCAGCATCGGCATCTTCTGCTCCATGCACATGATGGAAGCGGTGAGGTCCATAGCTGCCAGTTTCTTGGCAACCACTTCATCAATGGAAATCTCATCATACTTCTTGGCATCCGGATTTACCTTCGGATCGCTGTCATAGATTCCGTCAACAGCTTTGGCAAGAAGAATGGCATCTGCGCCAATCTCAACAGCACGAAGTACTGTAGCTGTATCTGTGGAAAAATATGGATGACCGGTACCACCTGCAAAGAATACAACTTTTCCTTCTGCGAAGCTCTCTTCTACAGCATCTTTAGAATAAAGAGTAGTAAATGCGCCACATACAAACGGGGTAAACACCTCTGTCTTAAGTCCCACATATCTGCAGATGTCAGATACATAGATACAGTTCATGATTGTAGCAAGCATACCGATCTGGTCAGCCTTACTTCTGTCCATTGCCCCGCTGGTACGTCCTCTCCAGAAGTTTCCTCCTCCGATTACGATACCAACCTGAAGTCCCTCATCCACGATAGTCTTGATCTGTTTGGCAACTTCTGTAACGGTTGCTTCGTCAAAACCTCTCTTCTGCTCTCCTGCAAGAGCCTCTCCGCTTAATTTCAGTAACACTCTTTTCATATGTTTATTCTCCTTTACCATACGCCGGACACAACTTCATTGCCATCATCGTCAAAAGTTGTGGAAACCGTAAACGTATCATAATAATAATAACCTGTCTTACCGGACTCCGGTTCGTCCTCATAGTCACTGCCATTCGGACTGCCGCATGCATTTACAAGATCTGTCATGGACTGGCCAATATATCCTGTTGCCACAGATGCCGGATCTTCGTCACTGGATGGTGCTTCTGTAGGATCCGGATCATCCGAAGAATCTGAAGACGGAGCAGATGGTGAATCCGTGCTGCTGGAATCACTGCTGTCAGTATTATCCCTGCTGCTATCTGCTGAAGAAGATGTGGAATCTGTACTGCTGGAATCTGTACCGTCTGTGGAATCTGTACTACTGTCACTGGAGTCGCTCTCTTCACTGTCATCTTCAATGCCAAGTCTCGCCTTCACATCCTTCAGTGTGGAAACTTCCTTGGTGCTTCCACTTGCCAGATATGTAGCATATGGGATTCCATCTTCGCCTTCGCCATCCATGCAGAAGCTTAGCTGAGAAATTGTCAGAAGCGGCAGTTTACGGAAAAAGCATTCATTCTGCTCCTCGTCAGAAAACGTAATTCTCACATCAAAACTTGTTACTGCGTTACCGTCATCATCTTTCTGGCTCTTTTCCATATAATAAACAGCTTTATCCTTGTCGGCCAGTGTAAACTTACCGTTTACAAGATCACTGCCCCATGTCTCATCGCTGTCATCTCCGTCATCTCTGGTAGGACGGACATAAATCGCGGAAATTGCAGAGCCCATTTTATTTGTAAACACAATACTTGTGGTTGTCTCACTCTTGGTTCCCATCACATTCTTGATGTTTGCTGTATCATCTGTAGATGTCTGCATTTCTACCACATCTGTCTTCGCTGCTTCTGTCACAGTCGGTGTCACAGTTGCTTCCACTTTCTGTTCAGGTGCCACGGAATTCTTCTTCCCACATCCGGCAGCAAGCATACTTGCCGCAAGAATTCCTGCAAGAATCAAATAACGTTTTTTCATTATATCTCCTCCATATAAAATGGTTCAATTTGCTGTCAGCTTACCTCTTTCTATTATTACAGAGTATCACTTTCTTGTCAACCTGACCGGTTTGAATTTCACAGAATCTTTAGATTTTTCAGACTATGTCAAAAATTAAAACATCTGAGGTCAAAAGCCGTTTTCTCTTCTTTTTTTCCGCATGTCACGGCGCATTTTCGCCGCTTCATTCCGGGCTTTTTCTGCTTCTGTGGTAATGATCAGTTCCGGTACCTGGATCGGTTTCTGGTCTTTATCTACGGCCACCATCACAAAGAACGCCCGATTTACAGTCCGGCGTATACCATCCGGCTGTTCCACATACGTATCAATCTCAACTTCCATGGAAGTTCTTCCCACATAAGTTATATATCCTTTAAGTACTACGATCTCTCCCTCATAAATCGCATGTTTGAACTGGAGGTTGTCCACTGCCGCAGTTACCACACGATAGGTTTCCGCATGGCGCATGGCCACCACACCGGCAACCTCATCCAGCCACTGCATCAGCGCTCCGCCAAAAAGTCTTCCGCCTCCGTTCAGATGCTGCTGCATGATCAGATGAACCTGCTCCGTCATCGATGCTTCTACCGTTTTTTTACGTCTTTCCTGTACCTCTGTCATTTCTCATTCCCCGCATTTTATCATACTTTTACTTTTTCAGTTGAAACCAGCCGATCAATAAAGATTTTTTACTTTAAAGTCTCGCTCCGCTTCTCTTCTCTGATCCTTCTTTGCAATATCCTGGCGCTTGTCATAAAGCTTTTTACCACGTGCCATGCCAATCTCTATTTTTACCAGGCTGTCCTTGAAATAAACCTTCAGTGGTACCAAAGTCAGTCCTTTTTCCTTTAATTTAGCTTCGATCTTATTGATCTCGTAGCGATGCAGCAAAAGCTTACGCACACGAAGAGGATCTTTGTTAAAAATGTTTCCTTTCTCATAAGGAGTGATATGCATTCCATATACATAAACTTCTCCGTTTTCCACACGGACAAAGGCCTCCTTGATGCTGCATTTACCGGAACGTAAGGATTTCACCTCGGTTCCTGCAAGTGCGATCCCGGCCTCATAAGTATCCTCGATAAAATAATCATGAAAAGCCTTTTTATTATTTGCGATCAGTTTCATTCCTGTTTTTTTTGCCATTTCGCGCTCCCTCAGTCTTCCTCAGCCAGGACAAAATCCACGGTTTTCAGCATTTTATCCGCATCTGCCACACGGACACGGACCTTCTGCCCAAGACGGAAGATCTTTCCTGTCATGTCTCCCCGCAGTTCATATGCATCCTGGTCAAATACATAATAGTCATCTCGTAATGTATTGATATGGATCAGTCCTTCCACGGTATTCGGAAGCTCCACATAAAGTCCCCATCCTGTAACGCCGGAAATGATCCCCTCATACTCCTCTCCGAGATGATAGGACATATACTCTGCTTTCTTCAGCTTATCGGATTCTCTTTCTGCTTCGTCTGCACGCCGTTCGCACACACTGGACTGGCGTGCTACTTCATCCAGGATCTCCTTGTAATGCTCGGTACGTCCTTCCCTTACCAGTCTGCCTCTCAGACGGTCATGGATGATCCTGTGGATCTGAAGATCCGGATATCTTCGGATCGGAGAAGTAAAGTGGCAGTAATACTTCGCTGCAAGTCCGAAATGTCCGCTGCATTCCGTAGTATATTTTGCCTGTTTCATGGTACGCAAGGTCAGGCGGCTGATCTGTGCCTCATTGGGCATTCCCTCAATACTTTCCAGGATCTCCTGGATCTCACCAGGCGTGATCTCCTGTCCGGATTTCTGTATGTTGACTCCTTCATTATGAAGAAGCATCAAAAGACTTTCAATCTTTTCCGGATCCGGATTTTCATGCGTTCTGTATACAAAGGGATAATCTCCGGTGCAGTATTCCTGTGCCACGGTTTCATTGGCAAGAAGCATAAAATCCTCAATGATCCTGGTTGCCACATTGGCCTCATAGGGCTGCACATCAATAGCTCTTCCTGCCGCATTCAGGATGATCTTACTTTCCGGAAAATCAAAATCAATGGAACCTCTTGTATGACGGCGGCTGCGCAGGATCCCGGAAAGCTCTTTCATCAGGAAAAACATGGGGATCAGAGCTTCATAGCGTTTCTTCGCCACCTCATCAGTATCTTCCAGAATATTTTTCACATCTGTGTAACACATACGCTCATCTACACGGATCACGGTTTCTGCGATCTTATGGGAAATCACCTTTCCTTTTTCATTAACATCCATCAGACAGCTTAAGGTCAGACGGTCCTGTCCCTGGTTCAGAGAACAGATACCGTTGGAAAGCCGCTCCGGGAGCATAGGAATGACACGGTCTGCAAGATAGACGGAGGTTCCGCGCTTCAGGGCCTCTCTGTCAAGGGCACTGCCGCCCTGAACATAGTTGCTCACGTCTGCGATATGCACACCCAGATGATAGATTCCGTCTTCCTTTGTCAGGGAAATGGCATCATCCAGATCCTTTGCATCCTCACCGTCAATGGTGACTGTAACAAGATCTCTGAGATCCAGTCTTCCATCCAGATCCGCTTCCTGTACATGGTCCGGCACACGGTCAGCCTGGCGAAGTACTTTGTCAGGAAATACACTTGGAATGTTAAAGCTCTTCACAATAGCAAGGATATCTGTTCCAGGTGAGCGTAAGTTTCCCAGCACCTCTGTGATCTTTCCTTCCGGCTTCCGGTTTCTGGAGCCGTAATCTGTGATCTCTGCAACTACCTTGTCTCCGTCCTTTGCTCCCATGGAGTTTTTTCTGGAAATAAAGATATCTTTGGAAAATTTGGGGTTATCACTGATCACAAAGCCATAATCACGGCTGCTCTGATATGTTCCCACGATCGAAGGCATTCCCCTTTCCAGAACCTTCAGCACAACACCTTCCTGACGTTTTCCCTCTTTATGTCCGTTCCGTACAAGGATCTGCACCTTATCCTGATGCATGGCGCTTCCCGTGTCATTTTCCGGAATAAAAATATCCTGTTCCTGACCCTCCACTTCCACAAAGCCAAAGCCCTTGTAATGACCAATAAAAGTTCCCTCCATGATGGTTCCGTCCTTCTCGGAGAAACGATATTCCTCATGATTCTTCTCTCTGCATTCTCTTCCCTTACGGCCACGCTCCGGCTTTTCTGCCTTCAGAGCTTCTTTATTCTTTCGTCTGTCTCTGCGCTTGCCGGAAACCTTGCTGTATCTTCCTTTATTATCTACTTCAGCCTTGCCCTGGGCGCAAAGCTCGTCCAGCACGTCAAAAAGCTCTTTTTTCTCACTCTTATCCAGCTGAAGAAGAGATGCGATCTCACGCAGGCGCATGGGCTTATACAGCGGATCTCCCAGAAGCTCCATTATAAACTTTTTTCTTTTTTCAAAATTTTTCGATCTTTTCACATTTTCTCCTGTTTCATATTTATATTTCATTTTTACCCTGTTATCATTCCGGAGGAAGGCTCACCCGTGCCCCTGTATCAACGCAAAAACACTCCTGCTGATTAACAAAAGAAGTCCCCATCCGAGTTTCTTCTGCATGCTAACGCAGCAAGAGTGTTACCAACTTCTGTTCTGCCCCTGACAGATCAGATAATGTTCAGTACGATTGACAGTACAAAGAAAATAACTCCCATGATAATGGTACCTCTTACAAGACCACCTTCCATGGAACGGCCCTTATTCTTACCCCAGTAAGTATCAGCTACTCCGGCGATAGAGCCAAGACCCTGCTGCTTGCCCTCCTGCATCAGTACGACAACAGTCAGAGCGATACAATCTATTGCATAAATTACAGTCAGAATAATCTTCAAAATGTTCACGCGGTTACACCTCCTAATCAACTAGAGGTTATTTTACCATAGCTAAACCGGGATTTCAACCATTTTCCGTTTATTTTATGCAGGGCTTTTTCTGAGATTTTTTTGCAAAAGGATCTTTATATCTTCCAAGAGCTCCGAGCTGTTCGTGGATCCGCAGAAGCTGATTATACTTGGCGTTCCGGTCTGAGCGACAGGGTGCGCCTGTTTTGATCTGTCCTGCCCCACAGGCAACTGCCAGATCTGCGATAAAGGAATCCTCTGTTTCCCCGGACCTGTGAGAGATCACTGCACGATACCCGGCATGCTGAGCCATCTCCACCGCATCCAGAGTTTCCGTGAGAGTTCCGATCTGGTTTACTTTAATAAGGATAGCATTGGCAACATCAAGTCCGATGCCACAGTGCAGCCGTTTGATATTGGTGACAAACAGATCGTCGCCTACCAGCTGGATCTTCTTTCCCAGGTGTTCCGTCAGATATTTCCAGCCTTCCCAGTCATCCTCCCAGAGACCGTCTTCAATGGAAACAATGGGAAATTTTTCCACCAGTTTTTCATAATACTCTGTCATCTCACCGGCATCCCGGTAGATTTTTTCTCCTTTCATGCGGCTCTCCCCAGGGAAAAAGTACACGCCCTTTTCCTCGTCATAAAGCTCGCTGGAGGCTGCATCAATGGCAATAGTGATCTCCTCTCCTGGTTTATATCCTGCTTTTTCTATGGCATGGACGATCAGGGTAAGCACTTCCTCCGAATCAGAAAGATCCGGAGCAAAGCCGCCTTCATCTCCAACCGCTGTGGAGAGTCCTTTTTCCCGGAGAAGAAGCTTTAAGTGCTGATAGACTTCCGCACACATACGGATACCCTTTTCCAGGCAGCAAGCTCCTGTTGGCATGATCATAAACTCCTGAAGATCTACCGTATTGTCCGCATGCTTTCCCCCGTTTAAAATATTCATCATCGGCACAGGGAGCTGCAGGGTATGACAACCGCCCAGATACTGATAAAGAGGAAGCCGAAGGGCCCCGGCTGCTGCACGGGCTGCTGCCAGAGATACTGCCAGCGTGGCATTGGCTCCTGCGCTGCTTTTGTTCTCCGTTCCGTCGGTTTCGATCAGAAGATGATCGATCCAGGCCTGATTCAGGGCATTCTCTCCGATAATGGCATCTGCCAGACGTGTATTGATATTTTCCACTGCTTTTTTCACACTCTGGCCCAGATATTCCTCCCGGTTTCCGTCCCGCAGCTCCACAGCCTCAAATTTACCTGTGGATGCTCCGGACGGCACCATGGCTCTTCCTGTGTATCCGTTAATCCCCACGATTCCTTCACCCACAGTCACTTCCGTTTCCACCGTAGGATTCCCCCTGGAATCAAGGACCTGTCTTGCATGAACTTTTCGAACAGGCAGATAACGTAGCATAAGTTTTTCCCTCCTTGAAAATAATAATACTGTTTATGATCTCCTGCACTTTCTGATTTTTTTCTTATGTTTATGAGGGTAGCTTGTCCGAAAAGGGTTGGGTCTATACGTGTTCTGTTGATAAGGACGAGGATATTACACTAATTTACGTATACGGTAAATGCTTACTATAAAAAAGCACAGGACAAAGTCAGTACCACCAGCTTTGCTGGTGGTACTGACTTAGGTTGTTGTGTCCATATTTACTTTTCAAAACCACCTCTTACGATGGTTTATTTGTCATGCCCTTTATTCTTTGGCTGTCCTCTACTTATTTGTTTCAAACTTCTTCTCTTATTTCTATTAACTCACTTATGCAGCGTTTGAAATTTTCCGAAAAACACCTACATTATAAATTCCCGTATCAAAAGTTTCTATTTTATTACCATTGCTATCAAACAAAGTACATTCTGTATAATTTCCATACTCATCCCTCTGTCTGTCAGCAGTAATATATGCACCATCTTCAGATATTTCACAACTATCATAGCTACATGGGACTATTAATTCACCATTCGCACCAAGCATCCCGTAATTTGTTCCATCATAAACTCCCACTATATCCGGCACTGTATATGAAAGCATATATTTCTGATATTCTGTGTTAACTACCTCGCCTGACTTTAAGATCAACATACCATGTTTTTTCTCTTCGTTATTGCCAGCAATATACTTCTCATTTACTTCATGATTATCATGAGTTTCTGAAAACAGATATTCACCATTTGAATTAACAACATTCCAGTTCTCATTAATCCCTACTTCATAAAGATTTGAATCCATCTGCCAACACTCATCTGCATTTGTAAGAAAGCTCTCATTTCCATAAATGTCTACTATAAAAACCGCATCATCTTTCATTGCATAGGTCTCATCATCATACAAAAAATCCCCTAATTTATCATATTGACATGGTACTTCCAGATTACCTTCCAAATCTATAGCGCCATAATATCCTTCAGAATTTTCAACAACTAAACGATTCATTCCACATTGTGAATTTATATCATAATATTCCATTGGCACAATAGTTTCGCCATATTCATTTATAATCTTAGCACCATGCCCTTCCTGAAAATCATACTCTGCTATCAGCAGATACTCTCCATTTACTTTCACCAAATTATCAGTAGAATCCTCCCACACTTTATAAATACCTGAATATTCCGCTTCACAAATCCACTCGTAATTTTCATCTATAATTCCATACATTCCCGTTTCAGACTCACAAGCAATAAAATATCCAGAATCACCTATATTATATATACTGCTATACTCTGGAGACATCATAATGTTTCCATTCTTATCCATAACTCCTGAATATTGCTCATCATAATCAAATGGATACGGAAGTCTGGTTATAGTTCTATATCCATAATTATCACAAGTAGAACCAATTGAACTGTTAATATAGCTATAGTCTAAAGGAATAATCTCTTCTCCCTCTGTATTTACCAATCCATAAATTGTATAATATTCACTTGCATCTGAGTCTGTCTGCATTCCAACTACCGCATATCCATCCTGATCAAATTCATATGCTGAATCATATTTACATTCAATAACTACATCTCCATCTGTGTTTATATAGCCCCACTTTCCTTCATTATTCATAAAAGGAGCCACATATACGCCAGAACTCTTCTTTTCAGCAGATATGTCTTTATCCACTTGTCTATTTTCTTCTTTCTGTGCTATTGCTTCACCTTGATCATTCCCAGAGTTTTTATCTTTAAAAAGCATAAATACTCCGGCCAGACATGCACAAATAGCTAGTATAAGTATTACAATTGCTATTATTTTTCCCGGATCATTTTTCTTTTTCTCTAATATCACCGGTAACTCTGCTCTGCACCATGTACAAAATTTTGCCTCATCTATATTTTCTTTCCCACACTTCGGACATTTCTTCATACGCACCTCTCTATTTCAGTTTACTCTTTTTCCACATTGTCCACAGAATTGCATTCCTTTTACTACTGCTCCACAATACGGGCAGAATTGATTTATCTGCGTTTTTTTGTCTTGTGAAATTTCAGATTTATCTTCTGTTTTTTTGTCTTGAGATTTACCTATTGTTGGAATTTCTTTCTCCATATTAACTTGTGCTTTTTCCACAAATATCGGATTATTCCCAAAAGAAGACATCTGCAGACTATTTCGACTCTTTTCTTTTAAATCCAACAACTTTTCACATTCATTGTTTAATACATTGACTTCAGATTCTAACATATGTATATTTTTTTCTAACTCTCTGCATCTTTCTCTATATTCTGTATCATTCATACTACTTATCCCTTCTTTCCTTTCCGCAAAGCGGGCATTTATTATTTTTATTGGAATACACCTGTCCACAGCAGCACTGATGGTTTTTCCCGATATTTTTTTCCATACACATCACCATATTCGAATTCGCGAATCTTGCACTACGCAGTTCATCAACAGAATAATCACTGTATGCTGAAAAGCCACTTCCTTTTTCCACATGTTTCTTCTGACTTTTATATATATTATAAACTAAAATGTTTACTCTTGCACTTGCAATGCCATCCAGATCATATCCCGCATCCTGCAATTGGAATCTTGCGAAATTTTGTCCTTTTTTCTCAAATAGTGCATTTTGGACAAACGTATTAACAGTGCCATCGTATCTTACTAACTGAATATCTACTATAAATTCCTCAATACCTGCCCATTCAAATTCCGCATACGTCAATTCAAGTATTAATTTATCATTTTCTTTTCTGATTTTAAGAGTTTTCATTCGAACCGGCAGAACTGGATCATAATTCATCACTTCAAATTCGAAGTTTGATTTATTCTTTGTCTCTGCTTCTGTATCACTTTTATAAAATACAATCACACAAATCAAAGCGATTCCTGCAAGCAACATCAGCCAAACGCCAACCTGCGTATTAATTGAAATCCATCTCCAGTCATCTTCTTCCATACTAATTTTATACAATAAGATAGCCACTGATACTACAATTCCGCTGATACCTGCTATCGTTCCACTTACCTCAGATTCCCTTTTTTGTAAGACCTGTGCTATAAAATAGCCATTAATAAACAGCATTACAAAACCAAACATAATAATAAATACAAATACTCTTAACACTTCTGGTGTTGAGTTCGTCCAATCTTCAAATTTTGAAATATCGTTCAATAGATCAAAAATACCTGCGCAACTTATTGTTTGACCTTGAAACAGATCCGCATAATATAAACTCACCCATGGCATGAATCCTGAAATAAATTCCAAAACAGCAATACATGCTGCTATATACCATTTGACGTCCATTTTAGAATTCTCAGTTTTTATAACTGGCATATTCGGTGCCGTTTTATTTCGTTCACAACTCGGAATCTCTTTTTGTATAATCTTGCTGTAATTATCAATTTTCAGTCCCAAACTCTTTTTCTTTTTTAATAAATTTTCTTTTTGATATTCCAGATGTTTTTGTTTTTGTAATTTTTTATTTATATCAGTTTGATATTTCTTTTGAGTATCATCATCTAACCCATATATAGCTGATTCTCTACTTTCACTCTTCACATTCTCATTTATAATGTTTCCACAGAACGGACAAAACGAACCACCTTGAGACACTTCTTTTCCACATTGTGAACACCTTTTAACTTTTGTCATTTTCTCTTCCCCTTTATTATTTATTTAAAAATCTCTCAACTACATAATTTAGCATCAGACATGCCAAACAAAATATCCGTCATATCACAAATCCCGTTATATTCAAAACTAAGCTCTCTGATTCCGCTTACATCTATATCAAAATCGATCCGACAATTATCTGCATTTAACTCTGAATTATCATATATTACATTTCCATCGCCTATTAATCTTATATGTGCAAATCCATCTTGAATCTGATCTGCAGGAAAATACCAGGTTCCCGTAAGTCTTGAATAATTTTCTCCTAAATACCACGCATCGCACGTACTGTATTCTTCTGTACCAAACGGATCAGTGACAAAAGAATACTCTATTGCATTTGCATAAGTATTTCCCTGAATATCCATTCCAGCCGTTTGCTCATTTCTCCAAGAACGGTTTGTTTCCAATAAAGGCATCAAATTTAATGACTGTTCTTCTGGTGTTTCCAATTTAGCAAGCTCAATCTCATTTAATCCATCACCGTTTTTTACTACAATGTTTCCTTTTTCCGTTGCTATTGCCAAATCACATTTCGTTGCCTCCGTAATCACACTTCCATAAAAATCCATAACCGCATAATAATTTTGTCCGTCAGTACCTTCCATATTTAAAAGAACAAGATATTTTTCTCCACATATACTTACTTTTAATGTATCAGTCCACCCATGCCAGAACTTATCAGCATAATCCGGATTGTAAATGTCGTAAACTTCTGCAGCAGCAACATCATATATATAAAACTCTTCCCCATCATAAATATAAACAGCCTGCTTTCCATCCGCATATACAAACTCAAAATCATCAGGTCTCAATATTTTATCCTCGGTAATATAATCAGTAATACCGGTATTTTGGTAATTTCCATCTTCGTCGATTTCATAAATTCCATACAATTGATCTCCATAGGATTCTCTGGCTCCGCTCACCGCACATCCATTATAAAAATAAAGGTTATTAAAATTAACATTTATATCCAATTTCAAAAATTCCTGCGTCTTAGTATTTAATAACGTAGTGGTCTCTCCATCCGACAAAGCAAATATTCCATCTCCTGCATAATAGGATGATTCCAAATATTCATCATAGGCCTGATATTCTACAGTCCACATTCTCTCAACACAGTTATACACACCTAAATATATTCCTTCTGATGAAAAACCATTTTTTTCATTTCTTACCAGAACTAAACTATCTCCCTCTACCAGAATATCCGTAAATTCGATTTGTTGATCTTTTAGAATCTGATACGTCGAAGATCCATAAACATTAAAAACTCCCCAAAAAATTCCTGTCATTATCAAACATATTTGTACTATTCTTTTCATATTTATATCCATTCCTTTCGCTTCGCTCAGGCACAAAACGTTATGAAAATGTTTTCCTGAGCCTTTTTTCTTTATAATTCTTCTTATAGGAATCTCGGTATACTACAAATCACGGGGAGGTGAGTGGGCTGTCCGGCTTGCCGGATGACCGTATTTTTATATGTATAGTCCGCCTTTTTAAGCACAAATAAGTGTGACTTTGAACACGTAATCTTATCTTTGTATAAACAATCTCGTTTATGGCTTAGGCGTTCAGTCAATGCCGTTATTCCCTATAATTCTCTAAACCTCACTGTTCCGAAAGGAATCCCTATGGCTTTAAAAATCGTGTACAAAATCTGCTGTGGCATTGATGTCCACAAGACTTTTGTAGTTGCCTGTATTACTTCTACTGACAATAAAGACATCACTTCTTATATGGTACGTACAAATTATACCTACTATGTGCTAAACTTTGATTATCCATGGATACCTCTGTTGTCTTTTATGTGGTTTGCTAGACCCACATTCTAATTTGATACTACATTTATCGCTCCTTGTGTCCACGAGTCTCCCCAGTTCTGCTGAGGGTTTGAGATTGTTTCAATCAATACTTTTTGTGTAACTGCAATGAAGCAGTCTAAGAGTGTAAAGTATATAAAAGTGAACACTCTTATGAGCGAAATGGAACAGGCACGTATCAAATCCACAAATCTGGATTACCTGAATAAGCTGACCAAGCTGGATCTTCTTGTGATCGATGATTTTGGCCTTATGGATCTCAATCTTGATAAATGCCGGGATCTTTTTGAAATCCTTGACACCAGGGATAGAAGAAAATCAACTGTAGTCATCTCACAGTTTCCAGTCAGTACATGGTTTGATATGTTTGCTGATAATACCTACGCTGATGCGTGCCTTACACGAATCACAGATAAACATCATACATATCGTCTGGAGATGAACGGTATAAATATGCGTGAAACAGAATGATATCATCTAGCGGTACTTCGTACCGTTAAAAATGGAATAGCCGTTCCGCAGTAGCGGAACTGGCATTCCGTTTGAGCGTAATTTGCACCTCTTCCCTATTTTACTGTGATTATTACTTTTACATTTTCATATGTTTTTTTCTGTTACTTGTAGTATTTCTATAATATTTCAAAGTGCTTGTTTGTTTAATCCATTTATCTGTTATCTGTTTCCATTTTTTTAATGAAATTTTTTTCTTGTTATATAAACATTTGTATTGTACATTTCCATTTTTTACTCCATTTACATACGCACCGCATATTACCTGTTTTACTTTTTTATTCTTTGTCAAGGTATAATACCAATATTCAACATTTCCACATCCACCCCAAGATGCATGCAAACGCTTTGTTATACAATTATAGCTTATTCCTGACATAGGACTCCCAATCTCACCTGCATATCTCAGTTTTCCCCGTGTATAAGTATATGCATATGCTTTGATCGGTGAATTTCCAACTCGCTCTCTTCCATCGGTAACAAGAAGTTCTTTCAAGCCATCTTTATCAATATCCCATAATGTAAAATATCTGTATCTCCTTTGCGTCAGAAATTTTCGATATGCCTCTTGAGCTTTTCTCTTCGTCGAAGAAGAAACCTTTGCCTGAACGATATATGCACTAAAATTCAGTGATGAAGTTTCTACAGTTGTTAAAGTGAATATACTTAGTAATATTATAATAAAATACTTTTTAATCTTTCTCATCATATCCCTCCCTTAATCATCATCTTGTTTTCGTAGAACGAACTATACCTCTCTCATCGGATTTCCGGCGTGTCATTGCAATAATTTTGCAAGGAGCTCCAAATATATTACACTCTATGGTTTCAAAACTATTCGAATCAATTACTCTTGTTACAACTCCATAGTGTGGTGTTTTATCTGTACTCAAATCCACATAATCTCCTTCTTTTTCTACATTCACTCCAAATCTATATCCGTTCCCGTAAGATTTTCAAGAAGTTGTACATTTTTAACTGGATTATCCCCTAAGCTTAATTTCTCAAGATTTTTTAAATTCATTAATGGTTCTACGTCTTCTATCAGATTCCCTTCCAGTTTTAACACCCTAAGTTTGCAGAGTTTTCTGAGTGCAGATATATTCTTTATTTGATTCCCGTATAATATGAGTTCTTCCAGGTTTGTCATTTTCTCCAAAGCATCGATGTTTTTGATATTATTATTAGGCAGCCTTAGTTCTTCCATATTAGTCAGTTCTTTTAATGCCTGTAAATCTTCGAACTCCGCACCCTGAATGATCAGACTTTTTAATGCAGTCAGATTTTTCAAACGATCAAGGGAATCTATGGAATATCCATCCAACTTCAGGTTTTCTAATTTAGTCAATTCTCCTAATGCAGTATTATCATCAACTATGCATTCATTCAGACATAATTCACGAAGATAAGGAAATTTCTTTAAATCCTCTAATGTAGAAAATTCCTGCAATGCAAGTATTTCACACATATCATTCCCTGAATTGTAAACGTATTCTTCTGTCTTATCTTTCCAATCCAACTTCACTACATACTGCGAATCGATACTGATGCCTGTTATTCCTTCAATATCTGCATATGTGACTTCTTCTTTTTTCAAAGCATTGCAAATTGACTCACCAAAGTTTTCATCTTCCCATTGAACATTCAATGTACCTTCATTAGTATCCTGTACTGCTGCTTCTGTCTTATTTGTTGAAATAACTATTGAAAGTAAAAAAACATCCAACAAAAGCTCTTGATTTTTCTTATATTTTCTCTCTCATTTCTAGTCAAACGGATATTCGCAATCCGCTTCGCTACTTGTTCATAACCGGATAACTGCCTCGCAGTTTATCAGAAGGAGCCTGCCCTCCTCCTGATACAAGCAAGTCTCCGCCCACTGCTTATTTATTTTCGCAATTGAAACAGTGAGCTTACTTGATTCGGTTAAAGTATCTACATTTTAATCCTTGTTACTGCAGAATTATTACTGTATACCTTTTTACCATCAATTGTTTTGTAAGCACGAACAATATAATAATAGTTCTTTCTGCGTTTCAATCCTTTATCTATGTAATAATTTCTCCTTCTCGTTATTGTTGCAACCTTCTTATAACTGCCTCCATAATTCTTTCTAAATAACTCATATCCCGTAACATTTCCAAGATTTTTCCATATTATTTTAGCTTTTGTGGAAGAAACTTTTCGTATTTTAGTTATCTTTGCAGAATTTAAAAGTTTTCCCTGGACTGTTAATGAATACGGATGTTTTTCTGAATTAGAATTATAAAGTTCCGTTAGACGAATATAATATTCTCCTGCATTACAAGTACTCCGCAGAATTGTACTATTCTGATTTTTAGATCTGTTATATAACCAATCGTTACTATCCCTCATATAATTTCCTCTGCTATTATATAACGACATTGAAACACCTTGGGTTCCTTTCATAGTTACTGTAATAGTGATATTCATTTTTACCGGGGCCTTAAAATAAAAGTACTCTTCATAGCTATCCCATGGATCCATGAGAGTCGGGGGCTGATTATTCCGTGCCACTCCTTTGATCGTACTATTGATTTTTACCTTCTTTGCACTCTCCATCCAGCTGTAACTGTCAGCATGTACCGGCGTTCCAGAAACCATAAGCAGACTAACTACCATTACTACTAGTACAATAAAACTACATTTTCTTTTCATCCTTGAATACATAAAATCGCTCCTTCCTTTTCTCAATTTACTCTCTTACCACATTGTCCACAGAATCTGAGACACCTCTTCCACATTGCAAACATCTTTTTATTTTATCCATTTTCTCATTCCCCTCCCCTAAATTTTGTAACTTTAATTTTACCATACTTTTTTCTTTTTTTTAGTCATTTGCATAAACAGACATAGTAAAGTACATAATTAACCATTTACTATTTCTACAAGCATCAGTTTTTTAAATTTTTCATTTGTCATAGATTTTTTACTTGAATTTTTACTATCAATTGAAAAATTGTGTTATAATACTTTCAAAATCACTTATTTCAAGGAGAGATTTCTATGCTGAAACTCGCAATATGTGAAGATAATGACATTCAATGCAGACAAATTCATACATTATCCTGTTCTTCTCTTGAAATTCCAGTCGAAATTGATACCTTTTCTTCGGCCACTGATTTTCTCAATCAAATATCCAATGAACAATGCCCTTATCATATTATTCTCATGGATATTGAACTTGGATCTGAATCTGTGTCTGGAATCAAACTTGCTCAGAGAATCAATTTATTAAATCCGAATACACAGATAATTTTTATCAGCCAATATCTGCAATATGCATCTTCTGTTTATGAAACAGATCATATTTATTTTGTTTATAAACAGCAAATGGAAGAATATCTTCCTAAAGCACTTTCTGCTTCCTGCCGCAAACTGAATAAACTCCGTCAACAGTATTTTTGTTTTAATTATCAGTCCCGAGATTACCGTCTCCTTCGATCCGATATTTTTTATATGGAGCGAAAACTACGAAATACTGAAATACATACCAAATCGCAGATTTACTATTGTCGTGAAAAAATTCCGATTCTTATCGAACAATTAAAACCTGATTTTTGTATATGTCATAAAAGTTTTGCGGTCAACATAAATACCATACATACTTTCAGCCATGCTGGCATTGAACTTTCTGATGGAACCCATATTCCTGTAAGCCGAAACTATTACCAGGCAACTAAAGATGCCTTTGCACAATTGTTACTCCAAAATTCAAGTGAGGTTCTGTAATGTTAAAAAACCTGTTATTTGCAATGCTTATTGCTGCATATCATTCAACTATGCCTGTATATTGTTTCATGCAGCTTTTTCCCAGACGAATAAGTTCAAAAGCGAAAGCTTTTGTCCATATTTTAGTTTGTTTTGTTTTACTGTCTTCTTTTCATATGATCAAAGTATATGGGCACAATAACGAAATGACGATGTTAACACAAATAGTCATGTTTCTGAATCTTTTTTCTTTATTCAGAGGCTCCTTTAAAAAAAAGCTGATAGCTTACTTTATCATTCTTTTTACCAGTATATTAACTGAACTTCTGGCACTGAATATTTACATACAAATTTACAACCGGTTTATTCACCAGCATACATATACTGCAATAAATATTTATTCTCTATGCACTTTCCATGAAAAGCTGATCATACAATTGCTCATTTTTTCTTTTGCTTATCTATTTTATAAAAATGTTTTCTCTCTTTTACGGGAATGTATAAATTATCTGAAGTTTACTTTACTGCTGTTTATTATTCTTCCTATTTTCCTGCCCATGATTGCAACAGAATTCCTACAGCATTATAAATTCAGCAACCAGTTTATTCCTGTTATTTTATATATCACTTGCTGCTGTATAAGTTTTCTGTTATTTATACATGGTCTTAAATCCTTAGAACAAGAGCAGATAAATTTCAAACAGAATCTCCATAAAATGGAATTACTGAAAAAACAAATGGAAGTATCAGAAGAAATGAAACAAGAATACATTAAAATCCGCAAATGGAATCATGATATAGAAAACCATCTGTTTTCGTTAGCTTATCTTATAGATATGAAAAAAACAGATGCAGCAGAAAAATATTGTAATTCTGTGTTAAGCAATAACATAGACCATAATAATCATACATCAGTCTGTAAATCACTCAATCAGGAGGATTCCATATTATGACTTTTAAACAAAAAATAATTTTTATTATATCTTTAGCTTTTTTTCAAATATTTTATCTTCTGTCTACTTATACCGGACAATATTTGAATTCATTTTTTTTACTGACCTGTCTGACTGCAACTATCTTATGTTACAATTTATATCAGCTTTTAATGCAACTTTTTACAAGCGAAAAAGTAGAAGCAGAGCTTAATCTGTTAAAAAAGCAACAACTTTTAAACTCTGAACATCTGCTATTAATGAATCAACAGGAAGCCACCTCACTTAAAGCCCAGAAACAATTTTCAAAAAATCTCCAGTCAATACAAAAACTTCTGCATGAAAATGATTGCGAAAATGCACAGAAACTCGTTTACGAGGTCCTTGAAGCTTTCCAGCGTGACCGCTTTCATCCTTATTGCGAAGATAATCTTATTCTTGCCATTCTGGAATCCAAACGACTGTTTGCTCAGCATTTAGGTATCCATACAGACTACAAGATTTTTCTTCCTGAAAAATCAAATATTCAGTCCTCAGATTTATGCAGTGTTTTATTTAACATATTAGATAATGCTATTGAAGCATGCCGTTCTTCTGAATCTGCGGAACCATATCTTTCCCTGTCCTTGACAACCTCTAAAGGATTTATTTCTATCCTGGTTAAAAATAGTAAAAATCCGCAAACAGTATTTGATCATACTACTACAAAAAAAGATTCTTTTAATCACGGATTAGGACTTTCTATTATTGAAGATATCTGCCACAAGTATGACGGAAGCTGGCAATGGCATGACTATGGAAATACTTTTGAATCTGTCATTCTTTTGCGCTATTAATAAAACATCTATTTATTTTTCCTGTATTGTTGACGCTTTAATATTATCTGATTATTTTGCATGTATGGCTGTTATTATATTTCTTTTTTAATTTATTTTTATTGTTTTTAAAATTTAGTGTTGACATTTTCCATTTTATCTGTTATAGTTTAACCATCAAATAAAACAAACGGAAAACAAAAAACTAAATCAAAAAGGAGCGTGAACCCACCGAAAACATAACTTACTTCCCATAATCTAAGAAAGAGAGGTACAGTCCACCAGAAGATTTAAAGATTTTCCATCATAATTAAAACAAGGAGGTACGGACCACCGAGAACGTAAATTTTAATTCCGTATAAGTTTTAAATCTAAGAAATGAGAGGTATATTCCATTGGATAATGAAAATTAAAAGAGTCATCGGCAGAAGAGATCAATCGCTGATGACTCTTATTTTTTGCTTATTTTGACCTCTGTCTCACAGACATGATCTCATGATCTTCTGCTTTCATATCTTCTTCTTTGTGTTCATAAACATATTAATAACTCCACTTTCTCTGAGGTTCCCATGAAACAAAAACACATCTACCGTCTTATTTTTTTCTTTGTCATGGCTTTTGCTCTTGGTAGTCTTGTAGGAAAGATCTATTCTCATTTTACTTCCGACCCACAATCCTATCCGAATTCTGCCAAAAACAGCCAGACCTCTTCTGCTTCTATGACATTCCAAAATGAAAACTGGGGGCTCGGTTTTCAGGAAGAAGGCAAACGGCCCACAGGAAATGCTTCTATGGAAGAATTAAAAAAATACAATGCCTGGTATGCAGCCGATACCGATGAAAAAAAAATCTATCTTACCTTCGACGCAGGCTATGACAATGGAAATATGCCTGCCATTCTGAATGCCTTACATAAGCATCAGGTACATGCCACATTTTTTGTTGTGGGGACTCTGATCCGTGAAAAACCGGAACTGATCCGTGAGATCGTAGATGCAGGCCATACCATAGGCAACCACACCATGACACACCCGGATATGTCCGGCATCTCCACAAAGGAAGCCTTTCAGAAGCAGCTTGAGGATGTGGAGGTTCTTTATAAGGAAGCCACCGGAAAAGAAATGACAAAATTTTACCGGCCGCCCCAGGGCATTTACAGCGTGGAAAATTTAGAGATGGCAAAAGAGATGGGATACCACACCTTTTTCTGGAGTCTGGCTTATGTGGACTGGTATCAGGATAAGCAGCCTTCGAAAGAAGAAGCTTTTGAAAAGCTTCTGGGACGGATCCATCCGGGTGCCATCGTGCTGTTGCATAGCACCTCTTCCACCAATGCTTCCATTCTGGATGAGCTGCTGACAAAATGGGAAGAGATGGGATATACCTTCGGAACATTAGAAGAACTTGTGGCATCGGGATCCGCCTGAAAAAAAGCGCACATGATCCATGCATCCTCAGTGCCATCGACACGGATCTTCCCACTTTTGGATTTTCCAGATAAGCACAAAAAAAATCTGCCCCGGGACTATGTTCTCATATGTCCCGGGACAGATTTTTCTGTGCTATTGATTTTAGAAGGTGTTCTTCTTATTTAATTGTCTTATTTACTGGACAGCCTTGAATGCCTCATCAAGATCCTGGATGATATCATCGATATTCTCAGTTCCGATGGAAAGACGGATCGTGTTTGGCTTGATTCCCTGATCAAGAAGCTCTTCCTCTGTGCACTGGCTGTGTGTTGTAGTAGCCGGATGGATAACAAGGGATTTCACATCTGCAACGTTTGCAAGAAGTGAGAACAGCTCAAGGTTATCAATGAAATCCTTTGCCTTCTGTGCGTCTCCCTTGATCTCAAATGTAAAGATGGAACCGCCGCCGTTAGGGAAATATTTCTTATAAAGCTCCTGCTGGCTTGGATCTGTGGATACAGACGGATGATGAACCTTCTCTACCTGCGGATGATCATTCAGATACTGTACAACCTTCAGTGCGTTCTCAACATGACGCTCTACACGGAGAGACAGTGTCTCAAGTCCCTGAAGGAAGATAAAGGAGCTCACCGGAGAAATTGTTGCTCCTGTGTCACGAAGAAGGATCGCACGGATCTTTGTAACAAATGCTGCCGGTCCGCATGCTTTTGTGAAGCTTACGCCATGATAGCTTGGGTTTGGCTCTGTAAGAGATGCAAATTTGCCGGATGCCTCCCAGTCAAACTTACCACTCTCTACGATCACACCACCGATAGTAGTTCCGTGGCCACCGATGAATTTTGTTGCGGAATGAACAACGATATCTGCGCCGTACTCAATTGGTCTTACGAGGTATGGTGTTGCAAATGTATTATCTACAACAAGCGGAATTTTATGTTTGTGAGCAATTTTTGCAAGAGCCTCAATATCTACAACATCAGAATTTGGGTTTCCAAGAGTCTCAATATAAACAGCTTTTGTGTTCTCCTGGATCGCATTCTCCACTTCCTCGAGATTAAATACATCAACAAATGTTGTTGTGATTCCGTATGCCGGAAGCGTATGCTCCAGAAGGTTTGTTGTACCGCCGTAAATATTTTTGGCTGCTACAATGTGATCTCCCTGCTGTGCAAGATTCTCGATCGTGTATGTGATAGCTGCTGCACCGGATGCTACTGCAAGTGCTGCGGAACCACCCTCAAGTGCTGCGATCCTCTTCTCAAATACGTCCTCTGTCGGGTTTGTAAGACGTCCGTAAATGTTACCGGCATCTGCAAGTCCGAAACGTGCTGCTGCATGATCGCAGTTGCGGAATACATAGGAAGATGTCTGGTAGATTGGTACTGCTCTTGCATCTGTAACCGGATCCGGCTGTTCCTGTCCTACGTGAAGCTGTAATGTCTCAAATTTGAATTTTCTCTGATCTCTTGTAATTTTGCTCATGTGTTTGTCCTCTTTTCTTTTATTCTTATATTCGGTAAAATAGTAATTGCTTATCTTATGATCATCTGCTTATCAGCGACAACAACACATTCGCTTTTCTTCGATAAACACCCTTGTTGACTTCTGTAAAACCTTCATGATTTCCTCCTGATCATCACGTTGCTCACCTTGTTTTGTGTGCTCCGTTTTTTGATGATGCAATCATATCACCCTTTTCCTAGTATGTCAATGGGGTTTATCTATTTAGGTTCTCACCTTTATTTATGACTGGCTATAGATTTTATTTATAACGCCACCACCTACAACCTCATCTCCGTCATACATCACTACAGCCTGGCCTTTTGTGATGGCTCTCTGCGGTTCATCAAATTTCACATGAAGGATGCCATCCGGTGTCTGCCATGCAGTGGCAGGCTGCTCTTTGTGACGGTAACGGATCTTAGCAGTCACTCTTTTCGGCTCAGCTAAGCTGTCCACAGAGATCAGATTTACACTGTCTGCCTCAAGTTCACTGCTGAAAAGATCTGCGTTGTCCCCGAGAACTACCGTATTGGTCTTCGGAGAGATCTCACAGACATAAAGACGGCTGGCCGCCGGAATGCCAAGGCCGCGGCGCTGGCCGATCGTGTAATGGATGATTCCCTTATGGCGTCCGATATAGTTTCCCTCTTTATCTACAAAATCACCCTCCGGTGTTTTTTTGCCTGTGTACTTCTCAATAAATTTCGCATAGTCGCCGTCCGGCACAAAGCAGATATCCTGACTGTCATGCTTTCTGGCATTGATAAAGCCATGTTTTTCGGCAATGACACGAACCTGGTCCTTCCGGAGACCTCCAAGCGGAAGCTTTACATGTGCCAGCTGTTCCTGGGTCAGCATATAGAGAACGTATGACTGATCCTTTGTATCGTCCACTGCTTTTTTCAGAAGGTAGCGGTCCCGTTTCTCATCGTACTCCACTCTTGCATAATGTCCGGTTACAATATAATCGTAGCCGATCTCCTGCATGCGGTGAAACATTTTATCAAATTTCAGATATCGGTTACAGTCGATACATGGATTAGGGGTGCAGCCGTTTTCGTAGGCATCTACAAACCTGTCCATAACCTCTGTATGGAAATCTGCGGTAAAATTAAACACGTAGTAAGGCATATCCATCTGATAGGCTACGCTTCTGGCATCCTCAACATCGTCCAGGGAACAGCAGGTCTTTTCCCTGTGGACACCGATATCTTCGTTGTTGTAAAGTTTCATGGTAGCGCCGATGCACTCGTCACCGGATTCCTTTGTCAAAAGAGCTGCCACGGAGCTGTCTACACCGCCGCTCATTGCTATGATCGCTTTTTTCATTTATATCTTAACCTTTCCTGATGATTGATGATTTCTCAGCTTTGCAGCCTGTATCTCTTACGGTTACTGCAATTTCGCATTTATTATAATATGGCAGTTATTCTTTGTCCACGATTTTTCACCCGGAACCTTTGCTTTGCTTCTTTCCTACAGGCTCTCTTTGGTATATAATAGAAAATATTTTTCAGAAAAGGATGTGACTATATGAAGCTTTCCCTGTTTTCCACGCTGCGAGGATATCGGAAGGAATACCTTCCCAAAGATATTTTCTCCGGCATCATCATAGCAGCTGTTTCCATCCCTATCTCCATGGGATATGCCCAGATTTCCGGGATCCCGGCGGTATACGGACTATACGGTTCTGTTCTGCCGATCCTTTTGTTTGCTCTATTTTCCACTTCAAGACAGTTTATCTTCGGAGTTGATGCGGCACCTGCTGCCATTGTAGGTGGTGCACTGTCTACTCTGGGCATTGCTGCAGAGTCAGAAGCTGCCATGGATTATGTTCCTGCCATCGCACTTTTTGCAGGTCTGTGGCTGTTTATCTTCTTTCTGCTTCACGCAGATAAGATCGTGGACTTTATCTCCACACCTGTTATGGGCGGTTTTATCAGCGGTATCGCAGTTACCATCATCCTGATGCAGATCCCGAAACTTATGGGAAGTCCTGCAGGATCCGGAGAGCTCCTGGAACTGGCAGAGCATATCTTTGCTGCTGCCAAAAATATCAGCTGGCTTTCCCTCTTCATGGGGCTTGGTGCTCTGGTGCTGATCCGCACATTTAAAAAGCTGGCGCCGAAATTCCCCATGGCTATCGTTATTATGGCTCTGGGTGTTCTTTCCACCATTATTTTTCATGTAGACGAAAAAGGCGTAGTCCTCCTGCAGTCTGTAGAACGTGGGCTTCCCTCCCTGGTGATCCCGGATTTCGGAAATGTTGATCTGACCCAGGCGGCAGGCCGCGGTCTTATGGTTGCTGTTGTCATTATGGCAGAAACTCTTCTTGCAGAGAATACCTTTGCGTTCCGCAATGATTATAAGCTGAACGACCGTCAGGAAATCCTGGCCTGTGCCGCCGGAAATATTGCTGCCGCCGCAGTAGGCTGCTGCCCAGTAAACGGCAGTATCTCCCGCACCTCCCTCAATGAACAGTACGGTGGAAAATCTCAGGCGGTTTCCATCACTGCCGGGATCACCATGGCTCTGATCCTTCTTTTCGGCACCGGTTTTATCGGATATCTTCCGGTTCCTGTACTGACAGCCATTGTGATCTCTGCTTTGATGGATGTGGTGGAAACCCATCTGGCTGTACGTCTTTTCAAAGTAAGCCGCACAGAATTCTACATCTTCATGGCTGCCGGTTTCAGTGTGCTCTGTCTTGGAACCATTTATGGGGTTATCATTGGTATCCTGCTCTCTTTCGTAGCTGTGATCCTGAAGGCCACCAACCCGCCGCGCTCCTTCCGTGGTATGATCCCTGGAAGAGATGCTTATTTTGATCTGTCCAAAAACCGTTTCGCCTACCCTATTAAGGGCGTTGTGATCTACCGTTTCAGTGAAAACCTGTTTTTTGCAAATATAAAGATTTTTCAGGAAGATATTGAGAACAGCATCCGAAAAGACACCAGGGTAGTGATCGTAGATGCCAGTGCTATCAACAGCATTGATATCACAGCAGCAGACCGTCTGGATGCCATCTCCGCAAGCCTGAAAAAACGTGGGATCCGTTTTTACCTCACAGAGCATTCCACCCAGATCAATGACCAGCTGCGTCAGTTCGGCATCGGTCATATGATCAAGGACGGTATGGTCCGCCGTACCATTCTTGCTGCTCTGCATGACGCAGGGATCGAAGCCCCTTATGAACTGGATGTTCCAAAGGAAGACGAGACAAAGCTTCTGCGCCGCAGTATCGCTTTTCTTCCGGCAGAGGAAGAAAATACCCTGGAAGAGTTCGCCTGGGCTTTTGGTGATGATGCAGTAAAAGAGATCGAAGAATCTGTCCATCACATTATTGAACAGCTGCATCAGATCCCGGATATCCAACGTCTCTCCGAAGAAGGTCTGGAAGAGCTTCTGGATAACTGGCATGGGCTGGGTGTTCTGGATGAGGATGAACTGCTTCGAAGAATTGAATTACATATGGATGAGCTGCCTGAGGAATTAACTTCCGACCGGAAACTGATCCTTCATCTTCTAGAAAAGCGCCGTGGCAAGCTGAAAGAAAAAATCCTTGCCGAGCATCCGGAAGTCCTAGAACGGCTGGAACAGCGCCGGAAAAAGCTGGAAGAACGGCTGGAAAAGCAGAATCCGGAAGCTGTTCAGAAATGGAAGCACTGGAAGGAAGAGCATCTCAAAGACTGATTTCTGCATACATCCCCTTTCCAGGTCCATGATCAGATTGCAGGGTTTCCTGCATATTTCTCACAGATATTGATAAAATCCTGCATCACGGCAGAAGGCCTGCGATCCTTTTTCCAGGCAAGAAGGATCCTGGTCTTCAGCTTCTCTTCTTCAATGATGCGGATCGGAAGATCTGTACAGAGATCTTCCATGGATCTTGGAAAAACGGCGGTTGCAAGACCTTCCTGCACCCAGAGCATGGCGTCTCTGGGATCATCGCAGACACAGAAAATATCCGGCTGGAGATTTTTTTCTCCAAAGGCTTTCATCAGAAATTCTTCGTACCGCCGGTAAATAATGAGAGGGCATCCAGTCAGCTCTTTAAGGCTGATGCCCTCTTTTTTTGTCTCATTTTCCGGGATCTCCGGAGGAAGGACCGCGATCATGGGTTCCTCATCCAGTTCCAGATAATTTAAACCTTCCAGCTTGATAGGTGTACGCACTACCGAAACATCAATGATCCCATCCATCAGATAATTCAGAAGTGTAAAGGTGATCGCATCCCTTACCTCAAAGTTTACATCACAATTTTCCCTGGAAAATCTGGAAATATAAGGCATAATGGTGGTCACTGTGGTTGGCGTGATCCCGATACGTAAAACCTGTTTTTTCCCTGCTTTGGATACTTCCAGTTCTGTGGAACGAACGTAGCTCAAAATGTTCTCTGTCCTGTCATAAAGAAGCTTTCCGGCTTCTGTCAGTGTCACGCCTGCCCTGGTCCGCTCAAAAAGCTTCACCTTCAGCTCTGCTTCCAGCTGCTTGATCTGATAGCTCAGCGGCGGCTGGGACATGTTCAGTCTCCTTGCGGCTTCATTGATGCTTCCTGTTGCTGCGATCTCATGAAAATATTCCAGCTGTCTGATTTCCATATATAAATCCTTCTTTCTTTATCTGGTATATAACACAGGCAAAACCCATCTACTGCTTATTGCTTTTCGCTATCCCACAAAGTACTTTCTTAATTCGGTTAAGAAATACTATATCTGCAATACTTTGTAAATACTATGAATATCTTTCCCACACAATTATCCGAAAAACCATACTTCTATCATCCCACAGATTTCCGTCCCAGGCAATAGCAAAATTATATTATCATACATTAAAAACAATATTATACGTATTATCTCCATAGGAGTATAATAACAGAGGTTTATTATAGAAAAATAAGGAAACGGAGGAAGAAAAAGAAATGCGAACACTTGCAAAATATCTTCAAAACTACAAAAAAGAAAGCGTTCTGGCTCCTTTTTTCAAGTTTCTGGAAGTTGTATTTGATCTGCTGGTGCCTGTCGTCATCGCCCAGATCATCGATGTGGGAATTGCAAATAATGACCACGGCTATATCGTTCAGAAGTTTTTTATCCTGATACTGATGGCTGCTGCAGGACTTGCAGTCAGCATTACTGCACAGTTTTTTGCTGCAAAAGCCAGCGTAGGCTTTGCCGCAGAAGTGCGTCAGGCTGTATTTGACCATATCCAGAAGCTTTCCTATACGGAGCTGGACACCCTTGGCACTGACACGCTGATCACCCGTCTTACAGACGATGTCAATCAGGTACAGAACGGAGTAAACATGGGACTCCGTCTTCTTCTTCGAAGCCCGTTTATTGTTCTAGGCTCTATGGTAATGGCTTTTACCATCAATGTGCGCTGTGCACTGATCTTCGCAGTTGCCATTCCGGTACTGTTCCTGGTTGTCTTTGTGATCATGTTTTTAAGTATCCCGCTTTTCAAAAAAGTACAGGGACGTCTGGATTCCGTCACCCGTCTTACCAGAGAAAACCTGACCGGTGTCCGTGTGATCCGTGCATTTTGCCGTGAAGCTGATGCCGTTGCGGAGTTTGACGAAAGCAATCTTGCACTTACCAGACTGAACGAATTTGTCGGAAAAATCTCTGCACTTTTAAATCCTGCAACTTATGTACTGATCAATATCGCAACAGTAATCCTGATCCGGACTGCAGGTGTACAAGTAAACCTCGGAAACATGCAGCAGGGTGAAATAGTTGCTCTTTACAACTATATGGCACAGATGATCGTAGAACTGGTCAAGCTTGCGTCCCTGATCATCACCCTGAATAAATCCATGGCCTGTGCGGATCGCATTGCCGGAATCCTGAAGGTCGATTCCACCATGACTTACCCGGACAAAGCTTCCTTACCGACTGCGGAAAACAGTGACTATGCAGTTGCCTTTGACCATGTAAGTTTCTCCTATGCAGGAACCGGCGCACCTAGCCTTTCTGATATCACTTTTTCCGCAAAAAAAGGCTCTACGATCGGAATCATCGGCGGTACCGGAAGCGGTAAATCCACTCTTGTGGATCTGATCGCCCGTTTCTACGACGCAACCTCCGGAGTCATTACCCTCGATGGTCAGAATGTACAGACCTATTCCAGGCAGGAACTCAGGGAAAAAATCGGCGTAGTTCCTCAAAAAGCAGCACTTTTCCAGGGAACCATCCGCGATAACTTAAGCTGGGGACGGGAAGATGCCACGGACGAAGAAATGTGGGAAGCACTTACCACCGCTCAGGCTCGTGAAATCGTAGAGAAAAAGGACGGTCAGCTGGATTTCCGTCTGGAACAGAACGGCCGGAATCTTTCCGGTGGCCAGCGTCAGAGACTTACCATTGCCCGCGCCCTTGTGAAAAAACCAGAGATCCTGATCCTGGATGACAGTGCCAGTGCTCTTGACTTTGCCACAGATGCGGCACTTCGGAAATCCCTTCACCAGCTTGGTGGAAAAACAACCACCTTCCTGGTATCCCAGAGAGCCGCCAGCATCCGCCAGGCCGATCTGATCCTGGTACTGGATGACGGTCAGCTTTCCGGAAAAGGAACCCATCAGGAGCTGATCTCTACTTGTAAAACCTACCGTGAGATCTTTTTCTCACAGTTCCCGGAAGAGCGTACCAAATATGAAAAAGCGACTGGAAAGGAGGTCCTGTCATGAGTAAAACAGATACAAACGCCAAAAGCAAAAACAGCATGGCAACCTTTTTCAAGGTACTACGTTTCATTGGAAAATACCGTTTTCTTCTCTTATCAAGTGTGATCCTAGCAGCAGTCACTGTAATTTTGCAGCTGTATGTTCCCGTACTTTTTGGTTATGCCATTGATGAGGTCGTTGCTGCCCACGAAGTTGATTTTACAAGAATGGGATTCTATCTTTCCCGTATTCTTGTCATGATCGTATTTTCCGGCATTGCCACCTGGATCATGAGTGTCATCAACAACCGTATGACCTACCGCACAGTACAGGATATCCGTGCAAGATCCATCCGCCATATCCAGAAGCTTCCTCTGTCCTACCTGGACGGACACAGCACCGGTGATATCATCAGCCGTGTCATCGCAGATACGGATATTCTTTCCGATGGTATGCTCCTTGGATTTACACAGCTGTTTTCCGGTGTCATCACCATCATCGGAACCCTGCTCTTCATGTTCTCCAAAAATGTGTGGATCACTCTGATGATCATTGTCCTGACACCTGTAAGCTTTTTTGTAGCGAAATTCATCTCCTCCCATTCCTTCCAGATGTTCCGTGCGCAGAGTGATGCCCGTGGACGTCAGACTGCACTGATCGAGGAAATGATCGGAAATCAAAAAGTGGTTCAGGCCTTTGGTTACGAAAATCGTTCTTCCGAACGTTTTGCTGCGATCAATGAAGAACTCCGTGATGCCAGCCAGAAGGCTGTTTTTTACAGCAGCCTCACCAACCCGTCCACACGATGTGTCAACAACATCATTTACGCAGGTGTAGCTCTTGCAGGTGCCTTTCTGATCCCGGGCGGTCATCTGACTGTCGGTGGACTTTCCGTACTGCTGGCTTATGCAAACCAGTATATGAAGCCCTTCAACGATATCAGCTCCGTGATCACAGAGCTTCAGAACGCTCTGGCCTGCGCTACCAGGATCTTTGATCTTCTGGAGGAAGAGCCAGAAAGCCCGGATCCATCCGGAACTCTTGTCGATGTAAAAGGTGCCGTGGATATCCGGAATGTTTCCTTCCGCTACGAAGCGGACAAACCTCTCATTAAAAACTTTAATCTTCATACAGAACCAGGCAGACGTATTGCCATCGTAGGCCCTACCGGTTGTGGCAAGACAACTTTTATCAACTTGCTGATGCGGTTCTATGACGTCACCGGTGGAAGTATTTCCGTAGACGGAACCCCCATCACCGATATTTCCAGACATGCCCTCCGCGAAAGCTATGGCATGGTTCTCCAGGATACCTGGATCAAGCATGGAACTGTCCGTGACAACATCTGTATCGGAAAGCCGGATTCTTCTGATGAGGACGTGATCCAGGCAGCTAAAATGTCCCACAGCTGGGAATTTATCCGCCGTCTTCCAAATGGCCTGGATACCATTCTTTATGAAGACAGCTTAAGTCAAGGACAAAAGCAGCTTCTCTGCATCACCCGTGTCATGCTGTGTCTGCCGCCGATGCTGATCCTTGACGAGGCAACCTCCAGTATTGATACCCGAACAGAAATGCTGATCCAGGAGGCCTTTGACCGGATGATGCAGGGACGAACAAGCTTTATCGTTGCACACCGTCTTTCTACCATCCGCAATGCAGATGAGATTCTTGTCATGAAAGACGGAAGCATCATCGAGCAGGGAAACCATGAAGAGCTTATGGCAAAAGGCGGATTCTATCAGAAGCTTTATAACAGCCAGTTTGTGAAGGTTTCTGAGTAATATAAGCTGATTTTTTAACCGAATCAGGCAACTGGCTAAATACGGATCGCAAATATCCGCCTGACTTAAAATTCTCCGGAACACAGATTTTCTGTACCGGAGAATTTTTTTATACTGTATCAATGATATAAAAAAAATAAACATCTCCATATGATATCTATTTTGATATCCAGGATGATGTCTATTTTTATAAAACTATATTCAGATCTTTTTATATTTTGTCCGAAGAAGCCATTTCTGATCGATCACTTTCAGTTCTTCTCCAAAACGGATGTGAAGCCTTACAGAACCCGGAAGCTGCTCTACATGCTCAATATTTCCGGTTCCGAATTTCGGATGACTGACATCCTCTCCGATCTCATAGCGTACAATACTGTTCTGAGTATTCCTGTGCTGCTGCTCTCTTCTGTAAGTATCCCGCACCGTTACAGTACGGTCATGGATCGGGCTTCGGAGTTTTTTCTCATAGTTGTGTTTCATCAGAGCTTCCCCTGCCTTATAATATGGCGTTGGTGCCGCACCAGTCAGGGAACAGCAGTATTTCCAGGCGCTTCCGTGGGTTCCGTGCTGCCACTGATACTCTGAGGGAATGTGAAAATTATACTGCATATAGTGAGCATATTCATGTTTGTAAAGATCCAGTCGGTCTTCTTTTTTCAGAGGATTTTTTACCGCATAGCCGATAAACAGCAGAGAAAAATGGAAATGCTCTTTTTCGTGGCAGTTGCCTCTTGTATAAGATCCCAGCAGATCCGGCTCCATGCCAAAAGTTATAGGGATCTTTGCTCCGTTAAGATGAAATTTTTTATCGAATTCTGCATAGAGACTTCGGATCTGAGCTGTAAGTATTGGAATTTCTTTCTGTAGGGCCTGTGAAAGTGTCTGATCGATCATTGTATCTGCAACTCCTTATCGTCACCTTTTGCAAATTTATAAAATGAACAATCGCTACTATATCATTTTTCGGAAAAAATGTAAACACCTGAAAAAAATTACTGATCCAGTTCTTTCCTCACATCCGGGAACATTTCCACACAACGTTTCAGGATTCCCTGCATGTAGGCAATGGCAATTCCGTAATTGGTGATAGGAATCTCCTGATCCAATGCACATTTCTGACGGTAACGCATTTCTCTCTCATTAAGCATACATCCGCCACAATGCACGATCAGACTGTACTTTGTCACATCCTCCGGGAAATCTCTTCCGGAGGAATACTCAAATTCCAGCTCTTTCCCCGTATAATTACGGATCCAGCGTGGAAGCTTGACTGTTCCGATATCATCACACTGCCTGTGGTGGGTACATCCCTCTGAGATCAGGATCTTGTCACCGTCTTTCAGCCGGTCCAGTGCTGCTGCCCCAGCTGCCGCTGTCTTTAGATTTCCTTTAAATCTGGCAAACAGAATAGAGAATGAAGTAAGCCAGATATCTTCTGGAGTTTCTTCACTGACTCTGGCAAAGACCTGGCTGTCTGTGATCACAAGCTTTGGTTTTTTCCCCAAGGTTTCCAGTGTATTGGAAAGCTCATCCTCTTTGATCACGATGGCTGCTGCTCCGGCTTCCAGCACATCACGGATCGTCTGCTGCTGCGGAAGGATCAGACGCCCTTTTGGTGCAGCTTTATCTATGGGAACTACAAGAATCGCAAAATCTGATGGTTCAAGGAGATCCCCTACCAGACGCAATTTCAGTTCATCCGTTACTGCCAGCGAAGCGATCTTTTCTTTCAATTCGTAGATATTCTGACCGGTGGCGGCGCTGGCATAAATAGATTGCTCTGTGTTCTGGTTTTCATGATCCTGTTTCTGGCTGACACTACTCTCTTTGACCGCACCCGCATGGGTATTCCGGTTTAAGTTATTATCTGAAGAAAGCCGGTTCCCATCTTTTGTTTTCAGCAGATCTGCCTTGTTATAAACAACCAGATATGGAATCTCCTTCTCTTTAAAAATATGGATCAATTCTTCATCCACACTGGTTTTTCCCACAGTGGCATCTACTACAAGAACTGCTACATCCACTCTGTTCAACACCTGTTTCGCCTTGCGGACGCGAAGTTCTCCAAGATGTCCTTCATCATCAATACCTGGTGTATCTATGATCACCACCGGGCCCATAGGAAGTAGTTCCATGGCCTTACTTACCGGATCTGTAGTAGTTCCCTTTACATCGGATACCACAGCCAGCTCCTGGCCTGTCACCTTATTTACGATACTGGATTTTCCTGCATTTCTTCTGCCAAAAAAACCGATATGTACACGGTCTGCTGACGGTGTTTCATTCATTCCCATAATTTATCCTCTTTTCTTTCAGCATCAGACAGGTCCTCATCCATTCCTGTTCCTATCAACCTGCTTCTTTTTGATTTTTCAAAAGCCGGACATTCCTTCCACTCTTATATCATAGTGTAGTATCTCTTTCAGCATTTCTTTTCTTTTATCCAACTGTGTGGGACGTGTCATATTGAAATCATAAAGTCAATCCAGCTTTTTGATCTGATCCTGGATGATCTCATCATCATTAGGAAGATATAGCTCTCCTGTATACATTTTTTCTCATTGAGCGCATGTCAGCACCTCCTTTTTTGCGTTTTTACAAAAATGATATTTTTTATGTTATCATATCCTATATTCACCTACAAGCATGAATTTTCTGAATAATCCGAGGTTTTTTCGTGAATCTGTTATATTTATATATAATCTGCAGATTTATCTTCTGTCAACAGATTTCTGTATTTTTGCTATTCACAAAATCTTCCACCCTGTCGGATCACTTTATTTTTCTGCTCCGTTTCCAATTCTTCATCGGTAAAGATCAGCTGGTACTCACTGACATCATTATATTTTATGAGATTTTTTTGCCAAACTTGGTATGGTCCGCCAGAAGATAGCTTTCCTCTGCATTGGCATACACGCAGCGTTTCACAGCTGCTTCGATCTCTCTAGTGGCCGATGCTCCAAAAGAGGCATATACTGCACTGGCTCCAAAAAAAGCTTTGTCATAATGAAATCTGGATATATTTTTATTTTGTTATTTATGTGCTATTTTATATACAGAAACACCTATACTCATCTTTTACAGAAAGGATCTCGAATATGAAACCATTATCTTCATTTAAGCCACAGGCTGTTTTCAGCGATATTGACGGCACTTTACTAACCTCAGAACATGTGGTATCTCCGCTGACTAGTTCCGCCATTCATACTTTGACAGATCAGGGCGTTCTATTTACTATTTCTTCAGCACGAAGCCCTTCCGGCATCCGTCCTATTATTAAAAAAAATGATTTCCATTGTTGTACCATTGCATTCAGTGGTGCACTAATCCTGGATGAAGATCAAAATATCCTTTACGAAAAAGGAATAAGCATTTCTGACGCTTCCAAAATCATTGATGTGATCGAAAAAAAATGTCCTCACGTGACCTGGAATGTTTTTACCTCAGAAGACTGGATCGTAAAAGACCGGACAGACCCTCATGTGATCCATGAAGAAACGGTTGTGGAAACTACCTCTATAGAGGGATCCCTTCAGTCTCTCTCAGATACGCTTATGGTAGATAAAATCCTGTGTATGTGCGATTCTGAATATATGTCACCGTCAGAAACACTTCTTCGCAAATATTTTCCGGAATTATCTATTGCAAGATCTTCCGATTCTCTTCTGGAGATCATGGCTGGCGGCATAAACAAAGCGGAAGCTGTAAAATATCTTTGTGATCTTCGAAAAATCCCTCTTACCAGTACTATTGCATTCGGAGATAATTATAATGATCTGGAAATGCTGGAGGCAGTAGGATGTGGAGTTTTGATGGGAAATGCACCTTCTGAGCTGCAAAAACATTTCTCTTTTGTAACAAAGAGTAATGATCAGGACGGGATTTTTCAGGCCTTTAAAGAATTGGGAGTTCTGAATTAAAGAATATTTATAACAAATAGAAAGTCTCTTCCAGAAGATAATTTTTTATCTGTACCTGTGAAAGAGACTTTCTGTATTTCAGTAGATATTATTTATTTCAGTGCCGTTCCGGCTTTAAAAGCATCGCCGACTTTTTCGCCAAGACGGATATATGCATTGTTGAACGGATCAAAAGTGATCGGTGCTGCTTTTGCAACATCTACGTTTCCATTTTCATCCAGAACGCTCTCATCCACGCTGACATTTACGATCTCACCGATCAGCCGGCAGGTGTCTTTGTCATAGCTTTTCAGCTTACATTCTATACAGATTGGAAGCTCTTTGATAATAGGTGCATCTACTTTTTCAGATTTTTCTGCTGTAAATCCGGCTTTTACAAATTTATCCGGCTCTTTGTTTCCGGAAACAATTCCTACATAGTCGCAGGCTGTCATATGCTCCACATCTGCCATACTTACTGTAAAAGCGCCTTTTTTCAGGATGTTTTCAGTTGTTTTATGATTTTCACTGACACAGATGGAAATTTCCTTATCATCGCTGATTCCTCCCCAGGCTGCATTCATAACATCCGGTTTTCCATCCTCACCATATGTAGCGATCATTAATACCGGCTGTGGATAAGTGTAAGGCTTTGCTCCGAAATCTTTTCTCATGATCTTTCACTCCTTTATTGTATTGCCGTTACTTTTTATAAATTGACGTACAAGCTGCAGACCTCCCAGCGGAACACAGAATTTATCTCTGTGCTGACTGCATTGCTGATACGTTTCTTCCAGATCAAACCACTGTACCTCTTCTACTTCTTCCTTTTGAAGTGTAAGATGATTGATCTCTACCGGGTGATCGTAGATATAAACAAAAGCGATTTCTTCATCCCGGAATATTTTTCCATGAAATTCTCTGGCAAAAGATATGGGGAATTTTCCTGCAAACTGCAGATCAGCTGATTCCGCATGGATTCCCAGTTCTTCTTTCAGTTCCCGTAATGCCGATTCCATTGGTTCATCTCCCGCCTGTATGTGACCTGCAGATGAAGTATCAAATTTTCCAGGAAAGGAGTCCTTGTTTCTGGATCTTTTCTGAAGAAGGATCTCTGTTTTTTCATTCCTCCGACGGATGATCCAGATATGAGCAGTACGATGAGGGATTCCTTCTGCGTGAGCAATACTCCGTTCTACGATCTTTCCAGTGGGATTTCCGTTTTCATCTATGATATCAAATAATTCCATTTTTCTGCTTCTTTCTCATAAATTATTCTTTCTTAACCAAACCAATTTCATTCTAGCATGATTTCGAAATAGTTTCCAGTCTGTTATCAGAAAACATTCTATAGGGGATTACTTGATTCGGTCAAATATTACGATATATATAACGGATATTTATACAAACATATAAAAAGTGCCTGTAAACAATTCCTTGTTTACAGGCATAAAAAAACTCCCCCTGTTGGACTCGAACCAACGACACTGCGGTTAACAGCCGCAT
>NZ_JAJCGR010000108.1:0-303 GCF_020553125.1 Blautia sp. MSK20_18 | reverse complement strand
ATTTCATGTATGCAGTTTTCAAGGTACAATGCTGACTGATGTTTTATCAGCCATCAGAACTCACAAACTGTTTTTGTAAACTCTGATCACTGGTAAAAACCAGCTATTATAACAGTCCTTCCCGACTGATTTAGGGTTAGCACCGGACTTATCGAAAATCTTCTGGTTCCACTCTGTTTCCAACAGAGCTCACTTTCCAGTGCCCGTTCTATTTTTATCAGGCAGCTTCGCCTGTTTCTTTCTTTTTAATCTGGCGCCCACCTGCTCTCCCACACCGTCTCCAGTGCAGTACCATCGGCCGAT